>DATCMP010000323.1:0-6406 GCA_036563365.1 Thermomicrobiales bacterium | reverse complement strand
ATCCATACGCGTATGGATGGGCGCGGCGGGCGGGGACGTAGTGGCCAGGTGAGGTCAACACGCTGCCGGTTGGGCAATGCCCCATGCCGGTTGGGCTAATGCCCCATGCCGGTTGCTACGGCGATGCCGTTCGCCCTACGTTGGCGTCCCGATCTGGCAGGTCTGCGTCCTCGAACGTCGGCCAGTTCTTGTCCTTGTCGGAGATCACCTCCACCGCGATCGGCCAGGTGATCGCGAAGGCGGGGTCGTCGTGGCGCGCGCCGCGATCGGTGCCGGGGGTGTAGACCTGCGACATCAGGTAGGTCGCCTCGGTCGCGTCGGTCAGGGTGATGAAGCCGTGCGCGAAGTCCGGGGGGACGTAGAGCATGTCGTGGTTGTCCTGCGTTAGTTCCGCGCCGATCCAGCGCCGGTAGGTCGGGGAGTCCGGGCGCAGATCGACGATCACGTCGTAGAGCGCGCCTCGGGTGCAGCGGACGACCTTGGCCTCCTGGAAGGGGGCGGCCTGCCAGTGCATCCCGCGCAGTGTGCCGCGTCGCGTGTTGAACGATACGTTCGCTTGTACCGTGACGGAGGCGAGTCCGTGCGCGGCGAACTCTTGCACATCCCAACTGCGCGCGAAGAAGCCGCGCGAGTCTTCCCGCTTCTCTAGGTGGATGAGGTAAGCCCCCGCCAGGGCCGTCTCCTCGAAGATCACGCGGCCCGCCACAGGAGTTGCCGATCGACCTGGGCGGTATCGAGGAGATGGTCGAGTTGCTTCAGCCGGGTGTAGGCGCGGAAGCGGAAGTCGGCCGGTGAGAAGTTGATCTGCTTAAACAGGTCGTAGAGTTCCTGCGCGCCGGTGTGTGCGTCTCGCTGGCAGCGGAAGGCCGGGATGCGGCTGTGAATCTTGTCGAACGAGACGCGATAGCTGCGATTGTCGCTGTCGCTCTTGCCGAAAGTCACGGTGCAGCCGGTGAAGACCTCCGCGACGATCTCCGCGATCTCGCGCACGCGATAGTTCTGCGCGGAATCGCCGACATTGAAGATCTCGCCACGCACCGCCTCGACCGGGGCTTCGAGGGTGCAGGCCATCGCCTCGCCGATGTCGCGCACATGGACCAACGGACGCCAGGGAGTACCGTCGCTCGTCATCGCGATCTCGCCGGTGGTCCAGGCGAGGCCGGACAGATTGTTGAGGACGATGTCGAAGCGCATCCGTGGCGAGAGACCGAAGGCGGTCGCGTTCCGCAGGAAGGTCGGCGCGAACCGCTCGTCGGCGAGGGCGGCGATGTCGCGCTCGGCGAGGACTTTGCATTCGGCGTAGGTCGTCTGCGGGTTGGTCGCCGACTCCTCGGTCTTGAACTCATCCGAGCCGACGCCGTAGACGCTGCACGACGAGCTATAGATAAAGCGGCTGACCCCCGCCGCCTTGCTCTTCTTCGCCAGTTCGACACTGCCTCGGTGGTTAATCGCCAGGGTCAGGGCCGGGTCATGCTGCCCGAGCGCGTCGTTCGAGAGTTCGGCGAGGTGGACGACCGCGTCGAATCCCCGCAGATCATCTTCGGTGATCTGGCGCACATCCTTGCGGATCTGCGTCAGCGAGGTCGGGCCATCGTAGAGCCAGCCATCGCGATAGAAGCCCGTATCCAGGCCGACGACATCATGGCTGCGCTCGACCAGCAGCGGGGCCAGCATCGCCCCGATATACCCGTCTGTCCCCGTTACCAATACTTTCATCGTCCTGCGCTGCTCCTCTTTCTTAATTGCTTTTGCCCACACAGTGTTCCGGGCGTTACTAGCTAGCGAAAGATTGATTGCTGCCGACCGAGTTGGTCACGTTGACGATGGCTTCAAGCACGCCGCGTCAGCGATTTGTTGCCTGTACGCACCAGGGCGGACGCTTCGGTGCCGCGCAGTAATTCCCGGCGCAGCCGCAGCCTATCCTTGCGGTCCCTGATCGAGCCTTTGGCGAGGTGGCCGAACAGTTCGAGGGTGTAGAGATATGAGCGTACCCGGTCGAAGGGGCTCATCGGGACGACGGAGATCGAGCGCAGACGCGCGATGAGAACCTTCCAACCATCCCAGCCAGCTTTACCGGCCTTGGCCGGATCCGCCCAGACGATGATGTCCTTGGCGTTGGTGTAGCGGCGCGTCGAGATCCCCGGATGATCGCGGCGGATGAACAGATGCTCGGGGATCTCGTAGAACTGGCCGCGCAACGCCATCTCGCTCATCAGGCTCAACTCGGCGTTGATGTACGGCTGGAAGAGCGGCGTTTGGGCCAGCACGCCGCGACGCATCAGCCCGAAGTACAGGCTGCAGAGCGGGCAACTACGGTCGTGGCGTCCGTAGCGGCGCAGACGGTCGAACGGGCTGGTCGAGCGCAACGCCGCGCCCTCGACATAGTGCCGCAGGTGTCGGTTATGCTCATCCACGATCGTCGTGTTCGTGTGGCAGTTGACGACCTCCGGCGACCGATCCAACACCTCGACGCAGCGCGCCACAAATTCCGGCGCAATCCGATCGTCGTGGTCGTGCCACATGAAATAGACGCCGCGCGCCAGGAAGAAGACGTTGTTGCGATTCCAGGAGCCGCCCCGATTCTGCTCGCTGCGGTAGTAGCGCACCCGCGCGTCGCGCGCGGCGTATTCGCGGCAGATCGCCTCGGTTGCGTCGGTCGAGCCATTGTCCGAGATGATCAGCTCGAAGTCCGTGAACGTCTGCATCAGGATCGAGTCGCACGCCTCGCGGATGAAATTCTCGCCGTTGTAGACCGGCATTCCGATGCTGACACGCGGTCCCTTACCCTGCACCCGATCACCCTCGTTGCGCGTGGTTTCCATCGTGCTCATCGTCGCCCTCCTACGACCGCACGAGCAGCGGTTCGGCGGCCAGCGACCGATCCGACACTCGCTCGTAATCGCCAAAGAGGACGTCCTGGCGGCGACGGAGCGCGAGAACCGCATTGTCTTCCTCGAAGACGATGTCGTCGCTGGTGATCGGTTGATCGGCTGGAACATCGCGAACCAGCCGTGCGTAGCTCGACAAGCCGATCGGGAGTAGCTCGTCGCGGCGCGCTTCATCCGCCCGCACGATCAGCCCGTAGGCGTGTTCGCCACCGATGCCATCGAGGCGTTCGCCCGCCCTGAGCGGGCGTTTGGCATACGTCGCGACATCGGCGACCGGCGCACCGCTCGGCGCGATCGTGGCCGCGCCGTAGAGGGCTGCCCTGGCGGCGGAGAGGGGCGCTTCGTAATGGACGAGAACGTAGGGATTTTGGAAGAGATAGTAGGGACCATCGCCCATCTTGAGATAGCGGAATTCGCTGCGGAACTGCGGGTCGTCGCTGTGGACGATCACGAATGCGCCGCGCATATCGCCGAGCGCGTAATCCACGATCGGCCCGTGGTCGAAGAGGCCGAGTCGCGCGAAATCGGCGAGCAGCGTTTGTGGGCTGGTGGCGGGGCCGACCATGCCGCGCACCGCCGGGGGCATCCCGGTCGCGTTGGCGACCGTCGCCATCTCGAAGTTGAGCTTGGTGCCGTCGGCGGCGGCGGTGGCGATCCACGGCTGGAGGCCGTGTGCCTGCGCGAAGGCCGCCTGCGTGGTAGGTGTCGCGTAACGCTTCAGGACGCCCTTGCCGTTCCCAGCGACGAGCGGCGTGAAGCCGAGCCCGACGCACGAGGCGTGGAGGGCTTTGAGCATCCCCGGCTCGTCCCCGGCGACGTCGCTGTAAACGACCCCGGCCTCGTCGGCCAGGGTTTTCAGGAACGGACCGACCGTCGCCTGCGTCTCGACATTGGCCGCCACGAAATGTTTCCGGTGGCGGATCGCTTCGAGGGCGAGCGTCGCCCCGACGAGGACATCGCCGGTCGCTTCCATCACCACATCGACACCCGCGAGTTGGGCGGGGAGGTCGAGATTGCCGGTCGCCACGTAGCGACCCGCATCGAGCGCGGCTTGGGCGCTGACGAGATCGTCGCACCGCCGGATCGTCGCCCGATCGATCCCCGCCGCGAGGAATGCTTCGACCGCGTGCTCAGGCGTCCGGTTCGCCGCCACCGCCGGGAGCAGGCCACGAATCGCCGCGATCCGGCGCACCAGCCCGGCCCCGAAGAAGCCGGTGCCGACAACGGCGATGCGGATCGGTTGCGCCGCGCTATCGCGACGGTCCAGGTCCGCGAAAATCTCCATCATGCTCCTCTGCCGCATCCGCGCAGCCGATGGGAGGCGCGGGCGTGGACGGTATCGTTGGTCATGTGGCAAGCCGGTTCGATCGTTGCCGACCTGCCGACCCGCCGCGTCGGTTACGGGAAGACTTGCACCTCGGGAATCGGGATGACGAACTGGGCACCCCAGGCACGGGTATAGGCCAGCTGCTCCATGATCTCCTTGCGGAGATTCCAGGGCAGGATCAGGATGTAGTCGGGTTTCGTTTCCGCGAGGCGTTCGGGCGCGAAGACCGGGATGTGCGTGCCCGGCAGGAACCGCCCGTGCTTATACGGGTTGCGATCGACGGTGTAGTCCAACAGATCGGTACGGATACCGCAGTAGTTGAGCAGGGTGTTCCCCTTGCCCGGTGCCCCGTACCCCACCACCGTCTTGCCCTCGCGCCGGGCATTGATCAGGAATTGGAGGAGCCCGCGCTTCGTCTCCGCGACCCGCTCGGCGAAATCAGCGTAGGTCACAAGGTCGTGCAGCTGCGCCGCCGCTTCCGCCCGGTGGAGTTCGGCGACGCGCGTGGTGATCGGGTGTGATGATGCGCCGGTGTGCCGGGCGTAGATCCGCAGCGAGCCGCCGTGTGTCGGGATCTCATCGACATCGAAGAGGGTGAGGCCGTGCGCGGCGAAGATCCGCTCGATCGTCAGGAACGAGAGATACGAGAAGTGTTCGTGGTAGATCGTGTCGAACTGGTGGCCCTCGATCAGCCGCAGCAGGTGCGGGAACTCGCCGGTGAAGACCCCTTCGGGTGCCAGCAACGCCGCGATTCCGGCCACGAAATCGTTGATGTCGGGGACGTGCGCCAATACGTTGTTGGCGATGATCAGATCCGCGGCGCGTCCCTCCATGACCAGTTCGCGGGCCACTTCGGCCCCGAAGAACGAGGTGCGGGTCGGGATCCCCTTCTCCAACGCGGCGGCGGCGACATTCGCGGCCGGTTCGATGCCGAGAACCGGGATCCCGCGCTTAACGAAGTGTTGCAGCAGGTAGCCGTCATTGCTGGCGAGTTCCACGATCTGGCTGGTGGTGTCGAGGCCGAGCCGTTCGATGATCATCTCGGTGTATTTGGCGGCGTGGCGGACCCAGCTATCCGAATACGATGAGAAGTAGGCGTATTCGGTGAAGATCTCCTCGGGCGCGACATAGGTTCGTAGCTGCACTAGGAGGCACGCCTCGCAGACCCGGACGTGCAAGGGGTAGAACGATTCGGCGGAATCGAGTTGGTCGGCGGTGAGAAAGGTTTCGCAGAGGGGCGACATGCCGAGATCGACGAACGTATGGCGCAGCGGCGCGTGGCAGAAGCGGCAGGTCGGCGCGGCTGCGGCGTTCGTCGCCGGTGTCGGCACCGGTGCCACTTCTGGGGTCACCAGTGGAAGGATCGCGGGTGCGGTCGTCACGGTCACGGTTCAACTCCCTGGGTAGCGGTGATCGCCTCGGTTGACTATCACCTGTGGTATTCCGAATCGTCAGAGAACCGCCTTGCGGCAGTAGAACCCTTCGGCGTAGGTGGTGGGCGAGTTCGCCTCCATGCCGCGGAGGCGCAGCAAGCCCAGGAACAGGTCAGCACTGAACCAATGTTTTGTGCGCTGCGAGGCGAAATGGTGCAGCAACGCCTGCGTCTTGCGTTGGCAGTGCGCCTCGCTCAGGCTGATGAAGATGTTGGGCGCGCCGAGGTCGCCATCGTATTTCGGGATTTCGTACTCCAAGATAAGGTGATCGCGGAAGGTATTCCAGGTCAGCTCGGCGACGACGCGATGATCCTGATGCGCGTCGTCGCGGCGGTGGGTGAAGATGATGTCCGGGTGGAAACCCGTTTTCAGCCCCTCGAAAAAGGTCTTGACCTCCGCGCCCTGGTAGGGGAAGAAGCCATCCTTGAACTCGCCGACGACGATCTCCGGGTTCTCGACACCGGCCAGGAGATCCGCTGCGCTCGCCCGCGCCTCGCAGGCGCGCGCCTCGCTGCCACTAAGAACAACCCAGCGCACCGCGCAGCCGGGATGCTCCGCAATCAGCCGCAGCAGGCTACCGCCGCAGCCGATCTCGATATCATCGGAGTGCGCCCCGATGGCGAGGATTTGCAGCGGCGCAGTGCTGTTCGCGCCGAAGGTCAGCGACCGCATCAGCGGCCCGATGCGCCGATGAGGGCGTGGGCTTTCGCCACCGGCACTTCTGCTTGCGCTTCCTCCCAGACGGCCCACGGTGGCTC
>DATCMP010000322.1:0-9061 GCA_036563365.1 Thermomicrobiales bacterium | reverse complement strand
CGCGGGGCGCGCGGATATACTCGGGCGCTTCCTACAGCGTGACGACACGAACTGGACGCGCCACGAGCGTGTCCCCCACCCCGGCACCTACAACGGCAATCCCCTCTCGGCGGTCGCCGGGATCGCCTGCCTCGAAATCGTCCGCGATCCCGCCACGCAGGAGCGCGCAACCGCTGCGGCGAACGGGCTGCGTAAAGGCTTCACCGAGGCGTTGTTGCGGAATGAGGTCGAAGGCAAGGTCGGCGGGCCGGTATCACTCGCACCGGTCAGCTTCACCGCGCCAAACATCCCGATGAACAAATTGCTCCACCGCTTCCGCGCCGCGATGCAACTCGGCGGCGTCGATCCATCGGGCTTCAACTTTATCGTCTCCGCCACGCATGGCCAAGCCGAAGTCGATCAGACCGTCGAGGCGTTCGATAACGCCCTGCGGATGCTCCAAGAAGAAGGGTCGCTCTAGCGAGTGATGAGTGACGCATGACGCATGAGCTTGCGCGGAGGCCACGCAGTGTGGTTCGACTCCTGTCGCACCTATTCGTCACCCGTCACTCGTCATTCACCTGTGGGGGTGGGATGCGCTACGTATTCTTCAATGACAACGAGCCGGGGGTGGTGCAAGACGATCGCGTCTACAGCATCGCGAAGCTGATCGCGGAGGCTGGCGCGCACGACGCGCAAGAGGCGCTGGAATACCTGATCGCCAACGAATCGCTGTTGCGGCCCAGGATCCGCGAGGCGCTGGCGACCCAGGAGGGCCAGGAGGTCAGCGGCGTACGCCTGCGCCCGCCGGTGCAGCGTCCCTCGAAGCTGCTCTGTGCCTTCGCGAACTACTACGAAGACGGCGCACGCAAGGCCGTGCCGCTCGATCTCTTCTTGAAGTCACCCGCCTCGATCATCGGGCCGGGCGAAACGGTCGAGTTGCCACCGGTCGAGGCCA
The DNA here is from genome assembly GCA_036563365.1 of Thermomicrobiales bacterium. GTDB lineage: Bacteria > Chloroflexota > Chloroflexia > Thermomicrobiales > CADCWN01 > CADCWN01. The sequence goes on along the minus strand of DATCMP010000322.1, from coordinate 8,124 downwards.
GCATCTTCCATCACGAGGCAGAACTGGCGCTCGTGATCGGCAGACGCGCCAAAAACGTCCCGGAATCGGAGGCGATGCGTTACGTCTTCGGCTACGTCCCGTTCATGGACATTTCCGCGCGCGGGACCAGCGGGCGCACGATGTTCCAAGGCAAGTCCTACGACACCTTCGGCCCGCTCGGCCCGGCGATCGTGACCGCCGACGAGATCGCCGACCCGCACGATCTCGCGGTGCAACTGACCGTCAACGGCGAAGTGCGCCAGCGCTATCACACGAGCGACATGGCGAACCGTATCCCGCAGTTGATCGCCTTCGCTTCGTCCGTCTGCACCCTCGAACGGGGCGATGTGCTGGCGTGCGGCACAAATCACCAAGGACTCGGCCCGGTCCAGGACGGTGACAGCGTCGAACTGACGATCGAGCGCATCGGCACCCTCGCCGTCAACGTCCACGATCCACAGGGCCGCACCTGGGAACGGACGATCGACGAGGGAATGGCGAAGATGGTCAGGCAGATGTAGCCAGTGACGAATGACGAATGACGAGTGACGAATACGGGACGGGAGAGAATCACCCACGTCGGCTACCCTACCCGTGACCCCTTCGTCATTCGTCATTCGTCACTCGTCATTACCCATACCGTTCTTCGTGGACGATCTCGCTGAGGGGCTTGCGGGCTTGGGGGCGCTTCGGGCGCGAGCGCAGCGCCTCTTCGTCGGGGTAGCCGATCGAGATGATCGTCTTGACGCGGCGTTGCTCGGGGATACCGAGCAGCGACTTGGCGGCGCTGACGCCATCACCGACCAACCACCCGATGCACGAGCCGAGGCCAAAAGCTGAAGCGGCCAGCATCATCCGCTCGCAGAGGCGCCCCTCGTCGTAGATTTCCTGCTCCTCCTTATCGGCCTCGCCGTTCATCACCAGCACAATCCCGAGCGGTGCGCTGGCGAGGTGCTGGAGATAGCCCTCGACCTCGGTGAGAGACTGTTTGATCGCCGGATCGCGAACGATAACGAGCTCCCACGGCTGCCGATTGCTGGCGCTGCCGGACCAACGCGCTACCTCGAGGATCGCATCGAGCGCCTCTTGCGGCACCGGATCGGGACGGAACGCGCGTATGGCGCGCAGGCCACGCAAAAACGCGATCTGCTCGTGCGTTGTGGTATCGGCCATCGAGAAACTCCTTCACGCAGTTCGGGGGTCAACGCTTACCTACACGCTCGTGTACGGGTAACGACGACAACGCGCCCCCGCTCGCCCACATTCCACTCGACTTTTCGTCACCCGTAGCAATCGGCGTACAATAGCGGCCAAGGGAGCGCGATAGCGACGCTACAGCCTGTAGCAACGCAAAACTTGAAAGCGAAAACAGGGCAGGAGGCGGCATGGAGATCGGGCTGGGCGTCGATCCTGGGGCGGGGCTGACCTTTCCGCAGCACCGTGAGGTGGCTCGCGCCGCGACAAAGTTGGGCTACGCCAGCATGTGGACACCGGCAGGGATCGGCAATGATGCCTTCCAGACCTGTGCTCAGTGGTGGGGCGCGAGCGCTGAGGCAACCCCAGGGGGTTTAGGAACCGGAATCTCGGTGGTGCCGGTGCCGATCTGGTCGGCCCCCGCGCTGGCGACGGCGGCAGCGACGCTCGGTGAACTGACCGAGGGGCGTTTCATCCTCGGGGTCGGCTCCGGCAGCATCTACAGCCCCGGCTACCGCCAAATGCTCGGCGTACCGGATTGGAAGCCGCTGCCGCTGATGCGCGATTTCCTGATCACGCTCCGGGCGCTCCTGGCCGGAGAGAAGGTCGATTACGCGGGAACAGCGGTGAACCTCCATGGCGTCAGCCTAGGCCGACGAAGGGGTGCGCCGAAGGTGCCGGTCTATCTCGGCGCGCTCGGGCCGGGGATGTTACGCCTGGCCGGTGAGGTATCCGATGGTGCCGCGCTGAACTGGTGCAACCCCGAACAGATCGCGTGGAGCCGCGAACGGGTCGCCGAAGGCGCGGCACGAGCGGATCGCGACCCAGCCGAGGTGCAAATCGCCGAATATATCCGCATCTGCGTCGATGACGACGAAGATGCCGCACGCCGCGCCCTGGCCCGCGCGATCCTCCCCTACGCCTTGGTGCAACCGGGTGCCTCGAAAGACCACGGCTACCGCGCCCACTTCGCGCGCATGGGCTTCGACGCGGCCCTCTCCGATCTCGAAGCGCGCCGTGATCGCGGCATCGCCACCGCCGAATTGGCGGATGACTTCCCCACCGATCTGCTACAAATGGTCGGCTATTTCGGCAAAGCAGCGAATGCGGGAGCAGCCTTCGCAAAACTGGCAACGGGACTTGATCTCGCGATCGTGCGCGTCGTGCCGGTACGCCCGGATCAAGCGGCGGTGATGGCAGTGGCAGAATCGTGCCAGCCGAAGAATATCACGGAGCATTTGGCTTGAGTGCAGGGTAAAATCTCGCCCCCAGCCCCCTCCCCGATGCGGGGAGGGGATGACTCGGGGCGAGCCAGTAATTGGCCGGCAAATCAGAAGCCTGCCAATCACCAGGCAACCACAAGCTTAAGGGGCATGAAGAAAAGCAGCCCACTCCCAATGAGTCACCCCTCCTTCTTCAGGGGAGGGGCCGGGGGAGAGGTTCCCAAACGTAAGGAGTATCATCATGCTGGCGATCGCACATCGCGGCGCATCGGGCTACGCACCGGAGAACACGCGCGCGGCATTCGACCGGGCACTCGCGATGGGCGCGGGCGCGATCGAAACCGATGTGCAGCTCTCGGCCGATGGCGAGCTGATCATCTTCCACGACAACACCGTCGATCGAACCTCCGATGGTCGCGGGCCGCTCGGCGACTACACGCTGGCGGAGTTGCAAGCGCTCGATCTCGGCGGCTGGTACGCGCCGGAGTTTGCCGGGCAACGGATCCTCACCGTGATCGAACTGCTTGATGAGTATGCCGAGAAAATCCCGCTAGCGCTGGAAATCAAGGACCCACGCGCCGCACGCCCGCTGATCGCGGTGCTGAATGCCCGCGGCATCGCCGACAAGGTGCAGATCACGTCGTTCTACTGGACCGCCCTGCTCGATGCCCGGTCGGCCAACCCCGATCTCTACCTCGGCTTTCTCTCACCGACGTTCGATGATGATCTGATCACCCGCAGTGTGCGGCGTGGTTTCAAGCAGATCTGCCCGCACGTCGATCGCCTGACCGCGCCCCGCGTCGCCCTCGCCCACGGACACGGCCTCAATGTCCGCGCCTGGGGCGTCAGTCGCCGCGATCAGGTCGAGCGCCTCTTCGACACCGGCGCGGACGGCGCGACGTGCAACTGGCCGGATTGGATCTTGGGGAACCAAGCACCCCCGCGACAATAGCCCGTCGCATCAGCGATGGGCGGGTAGACAAGCTGAAGAGGCGGTCCACTCATCGAGGATCGACCACCCCTTCCGGCGTCGAGGGACTACCCGCCCTACCCCAACTGTGCCAACAAACGGGTTGCCTCTTCGCGATAGCGCCGCACGTTATCGAGCTTGATCTGCTCGTAGCCGCGCACCATGTCCGGGAGTTCGGCGAGCGCGACGGCGATGGCATGATTGTCGTCGTTCAGCTTGGCGAGCGCGGTCTTGATCTGCTCGCGGTACTCGCCGGGCAGGGCGCGCTCGATCCGCCGGACCTCGGCGCGACCGAACGGGTCGAGCGGCGTGCCGCGCAGCCCCTTCATCGCGCGCAACGCCTGCAGGCCGGGGGTGAACCAGGGGCCGAGCGAAAGTTTTTGCCGCATCCCCAACTCCCGCAGCACCGGCGGGTGCAGTTGGGTCGCGACATGCGCCCCTTCGCCAAATTCCTCGCGGATCGCGGCCTCCTGGATCGGGTCGAGGTGGAGGCGCGCGACCTCATACTCATCCTTGTAGGCCAGCAATTTATAGAGATTCCTGGCGACGACCTCGGCGAGCGCCGTACGCCCGGGAGTAGCCCGACCCTCGACCTCGCGCGTCAACGTAACAAAGCCGACGTAGCGCGCGGCGTACTCGGCATCCTGATAGGCGATCAGCTCCGGAACGCGCACTTCGAGGAGTCGCCGCAACTCGCCATCTGCGCCGGTCGCGTCGATCAGACGCCGGGCTTCGCCGCTGAGCGGTGCTGCGGTGGGCGGTGGCGTTGCGGTCGCGGCACGCACCGCCGCGTCGAGTTGGCCGGGATCGGCCACGGCGACGCGACCCCAACCGAAGGCGGCGAGGTTCGTCGCGGCAGCGGTGCCATTCAGTTCGATCGCGCGTTCGATCGCGGCGGCGGAGATCGGCAGCGCCCCGGCCTGATACGCCGCGCCGACGAGCAACAGGTTCGCGGGCATGTGGTCGCCGAAGAGGGCGTGCGCGGTCGCCTCGGCGTCGAGGTACACATTGTGCGCCGCCTGGGTGACGCGCTCGATGCGGCCCAGAACGACACGGGGATTCGGGAAACTGAGGGCCGTATCGGTCACCATCTTGCCGGTCGGCACCTTGCTGACCGAGATCACCGCGACCGTGCGCGCGGGATCGGCGGTCGCGAGGTTATTCGGATCGTTCGCCACCAGCAGATCGCCGCCGAGGTAGAGGTCGGCGCTGCCGGTCGCGATCTTGCCGACCGCCAACGGCGCGTGCGAGAGCTTGATGTCGGAAACGACCGCGCCACCCTTCTGCGCCAGTCCGGTCTGATCAAGGCTCCAGACGTGGAAGCCATCGATCACCGCCGCCGTGCTGAGGATCTGGCTCGTCGTGACGACGCCGGTGCCACCGATCCCCATCATCCGCAGGGCGTAGCCTTCGGCGGAGAAGAGCGGTGTCGGCTCCGGCAGCCCGGCGACGGGCGGCACGGGAGCGGCCTTTCGCTGCGGCTTCTGTCCACCCTCAACCTTCACAAAGGAGGGGCAATCACCGAGCAGACAGGAGTAGTCTTTGTTGCACGACGTCTGATGAATTTGCGTCTTCCGCCCGAATTCGGTCTCGACCGGCATCACGCTGAGACAATTCGACTTCTTGCCGCAGTCGCCGCAGCCCTCACAGACGCGCTCATTGATGAAAATACGCGTGGTCGGATCGGCCTGCTTACCGCGCTTGCGGAGGCGGCGCTTTTCGGTCGCACACTGCCCGTCGTGCAGCAGCACCGTCACCCCAACGACCCCGGCCAGCGTTCGGTGCGCCTCCGGCAGGCGATCGCGATGCCAGACCTCCGCGTTGGGCGGCAGCGTCACCCGCGCGTACCGCTCGGGATTATCCGTTGTGATGATCGTGCGCTTCACCCCATCGAGCGCGAGACGCTGCACGAGCGTCGGGATCGGGATCGCGCCGACGGCATCCTGCCCGCCGGTCATCGCGACGGCGGAGTTGTAGAGAAGCTTGTAGGTGATATTGACGCCCGAGGCGATCGCGAAGTGCAGCGCCAATGTGCCGGAGTGGAAATAGGTGCCGTCACCGATATTCTGGAAGAGGTGCGGGGCATCGGTGAAGGGGGCCATCCCCACCCACTGCGCCCCCTCGCCCCCCATCTGCGTGATCCCGGAGATGTCGCCATACGCAGCAGGATCCATCCAGACGGCCATCGAGTGACAGCCGATCCCCGCCCCCACCAAACTATCCATTCCCTGCGGGATCTGCGTCGAGCGATTGTGCGGGCAACCGGAGCAATAGTAGGCGGTGCGCGAGGGCAGAGGCGCGGATTCAGGGGACGTTGCCGCCGACGGTACGCCCGACACACCAGCGCCGAGAATCGGGACGGTCCGGCCACTGGCGACCGGCGCGGGTCGATTGAGGACGGCGAGTCGCGCTTCCACGGAGGGAATTGTCAGCATGCGGCCGATTCGTGCGGCGATGACCCGCGCGATCTTATCGGGGTCGAGTTCGCCAAAGCTTGGCACCAGGGGGCGACCCTCCTCATCGACCTTCCCGACCAGCGTCGGGCGCTCGGGCAGGCCATAGAGGATGTCGCGCGCGAAGAGTTCGAGGAACGCGCGCTTCTCCTCGATGACCAAGATCTCTTGCAGCCCCCGCGCGAACTCGCGCACGATTCGTGGCTCGACCGGGAAGACCATCCCCATGTGCAAGATACGGATGCCGTGATGCAACAACGCCGCCTCATCGAGGCCGAGTTCAGCTAACGCCTGCCGCACATCGTGATAGGTCTTACCCGGCACCATGATCCCGAGCCAGGCATCAGGCGTTGGCACGACGAGCCGGTTCAGCCGATTCTCCCAGGCATAACGCCGCGCGAGTTCGAGGCGGGCGTAGTGGAGGGTGCGCTCCAACTCGACGCTGTGGGGTGGGAGAAGACGCGCATCGGGGGCGGGGATATACGGTCGTTCATCAAGTTCGACCGTTGGTAAGACCGGAGTGATCCGATCGAGGCCGACTTCAGCGACCCCGGTAGAGTCGGCGACGTTGGTGGCGACCTTCATCCCCACCCAGCACCCGGAGGCGCGCGACAAGGCGAAGCCATGCAGCCCGAGATCGAGGATCTCCTGCACATTGCCGGGGTAGATCGTCGGCATCAGCGCGTCGAAGAGGGTCGTCTCGGAAGCCGAAGCAACGGTCGAGGATTTGCAACTCGGGTCATCGCCCGCCAGCGCCAGCACCCCGCCCGTGCGCCCGACCCCGGCGAGATTGGCGTGCTTAAAAGCATCGCCGCTCCGATCGACCCCCGGCCCCTTGCCGTACCACATCCCCAGGACACCATCGTAACGCGCACCCGGGATGGTTGTGGTGAGCTGGCTCCCGAAGACGGCGGTCGCGGCCAGTTCCTCGTTCAATCCCGGTTGGTGGACGACATGATGTGCAGCGAGGCGCTGGCGATTACGGTCCAGTTCGGCATCGAAACCGCCGAGCGGCGAGCCGCGATAGCCGGAGATGAAGGTGCCAGTGTGCAGTCCGCGGCGGCGATCGGCGCGGTGTTGATCGAGCGGCAGGCGGACGAGCGCCTGCGTACCGCTCAGGTAGATCAACCCCGACTCGCGCTCGTACTTATCGGTCAGCGAGAAATCGTCTCGCGCGCCCTGCGGGTCCGGCTGCGCCCCCTTAGCGGGTTGTAGCGTCGTCGCCATCGGGCTGCTCCTTTCTCACGCCGTCGCTGCGTCACTCACGCCTCGCCGTCGCGTACCATGTCATACCCTATTAACGCTATTTTAGCCCACTTGGTCGGCAGGGAGGGTGCCGAAGGGGAAAGAGAAGTAAAGGGTTAATGCAGAGACGCAAAAGGGAAAGAACGCGCCGAGGAGGGACGAGAGGCTATCCGGTATCCTGCACGATAGCCCTGGTCACCCGATCGATCTAGTTTCGCAACGCGGTATGCGTCACCGATCAGGACAAGCAAGGAGGATTTCGTATTAATCGTCCTCTCTGCGACGCCCTCCCTTGCTTCGCGTCTCTGCGTGCATTCGTCCTTTCCCCCGTTCCTGTTCCGCTCCCGGCGGTGGTACACTCCCCCGCACGCGACAATTCGCGCGATCCGGGGCGGGCGATGATACCCGCCGGTAGTGGTGGAGGCGCGGGCGCGATGGCGGGGACAGCGGCAACGAGCGGGGACGATATCGCGACGCTGGTGGACCCGCGCCGCTGGCTGGTACTCGCGGTCGTACTCGCCGCGCCCCTGCTGGCGATCTTCGATCAATTCGTCGTCAACGTGGCGATCGCGACGATGCAGCGCGACCTTGGCGCATCGTTCGGGCAAATCCAGCTGGTCGTCGCGGGCTACGCGCTGGCCTACGCGGTCCTGCTGATCACCGGCGGGCGGCTGGGTGACATCCGCGGGCGCAAGCGAACCTTCATCCTGGGCCTGGGCGGTTTCACGGTGGCGTCCGCCCTCTGCGGGCTCGCACCGACGCCCGAATTCCTGATCGCCGCGCGTGTCCTGCAGGGCTGCGCCGCCGCCCTGATGTCCCCGCAAACCCTGGCGATCATCCGCGTGACCTTCCCGGGGCGCGAACAGAGTACCGCCTTCGCCATCTATGGGATGGTGTTGGGGCTTGCCGGCGTCCTGGGCCAGGTGGTCGGCGGGCTGCTCATCAGGGCGAATCTCTTCGGGCTCACCTGGCGACCAATCTTCCTGATCAATCTGCCGGTCGGGATCGTGGCGACCGTTGCGGCGATCTTCCTGCTCCG
>DATCMP010000011.1:0-1530 GCA_036563365.1 Thermomicrobiales bacterium | reverse complement strand
TGAGTCGTGAGAAGGTTCGCTGAAAATGATGGCCTAGCACCAGCGTCGTCTCACTCACGACTCACGACCCACGACCCACGACTCGCTATTCCGCCATCCGCTCCAAATTGCGGAGGCTCGTCCGCACATCCTCGATCGAGTCGTTCGGGTTATCCTGCTCGACGATATACCACTCCGCGCCGATCTCTTTCCCGGCGGCCATGATCTCGGGCCACGGCAGGATCCCGGTGCCGACCGGTGTGTCGGCGCGTTTCTCGCCGGGGGCCATATCTTTGACGTGGAGGAGCGGCGCGCGGGAGCCGAGTTGGCGCGTCAGCGCGACCGCATCGACGCCGCCATATTGCGCCCAGAAGAGGTCGAGTTCCAGCGCGACGAGCACCGGATCGGTCTCGCCGACGATGATGTCGTAGGCGGTGCCGCCACCCAGCGTCGCGAACTCGAAGGCGTGGTTGTGATAGGCGAAGCGCAACCCGGCATCGCGCGCCACCGCACCCCAGCGATTAAAATTCGCCGTCGCCTGCCGCAACAGCGCCTCATCGGCGCGGTACTCCTGCGGCAACGACGGGACCACGGCGAAGTCGCAGCCCAGTCCCTTCAACTCGGTAATGACCCCTTCGGCCCGCTCCTCGAACTGCGCGTAGCCGACATGCGCGGCCATCGCGCGCAGCCCGCAATCGTCGAGCGCGCTCTTCAGCTCGGTCGCGCTCAGTCCGCCATATCCGGCCAGTTCGATCGCCTTGTAGCCCATCTCGGCCACCTGGCGTAACGTCCCGGCAAAATCGATCGCGGTGCGATCGCGCACGGTATACATCTGCAAAGCGATCTGATCTGCCCGCATGATTACTTCCCCTCCCATTTCCGGCAAGCGCCGCGTATTCTCGCGCCAGCTATACCTTACCATCACCCGTGGGAATATGTGCGTGTGCAACCGGGACGACGGCTGGCGCAGGGGAGATTGATGCGATCGCGTCCGGGGCGCACAGCTTGCGTAAGCAGCCACAGCCCGGCGTTTACCCACAGATGAGCAGAGCGCAAGGAACAGCACTACCGCGTACTGGCCGGTCGCAACGAGGGGGGAGAGGGCGATGTCAACACCCAGGTCACCGAAGCGGCCACGCCCGCAGCGCCCGACCGTGCGGCGCGTCTCGGGCGAACGGGAGGCCCGGTCGCGCCGCGCGACCCTGCCGCTCGTCTACGCCATCTTCGGGTTGGTCGTCGTGATCGGCCTGCTCGCCGTGGCGGTGCGCTATCGCAACGGCACCCCGAACACCGCCAGCAACGTCCCGGTCACACAGGCGGTGCGGCCCCTAACAGTGCCGATAGGCCAGACGCCCGAAGGCTACTGGTACAAAGGACAGGCCGAGGCCCCGGTGACCGTGATCGAATTCGGCGATTATCAGTGTCCGTCCTGCGGCGCGGCCTTCCGGCAGCTCGAACCGGGGATCGACAAGGATTACGTCAACACCGGCAAGATCAAGTTCGTCTTCCACGACTTCCCGCTCCCGATGCACGCCAACGCCGCGCCGACCG
>DATCMP010000812.1:0-9623 GCA_036563365.1 Thermomicrobiales bacterium | reverse complement strand
ACTCTTCAACTCGGAATAGTGTGTCGTCGCGATCGTCAGCGCCCCGCGATCGAGCAGCGTTGACACGATCGAACGGGCCAGCGCCGCACCCTCGGTCGGGTCGGTCCCCGCGCCCATCTCATCGAGCAAGACGAGGCTGTCGGGCGTAACGTTCGCGAACATGGCGATGATATTCTTCAGGTGCGAGGAGAAGGTGGAGAGATTTTGCTCGATGCTCTGCTCATCGCCGATATCAGCGAAGATGCGGCTAAAGACCGAGATCACCGAGTGTTCATCGGCGGGAATATGCATCCCGGCCTGCGCCATCAGCGTGAGGAGCCCGACCGTTTTCAGCGCGACGGTCTTGCCACCCGTATTCGGACCGGTGATCACCAGGACCCGGTAGTCCTCGCCCAACGCGATATCGATCGGCACGACCGGGCCGGTCAGGAGCGGATGTCGCGCCCGATTGAGGACGATGCGACACGGGGCTTCCTCATCGGCGATCAAGGGGCTTGTCGCATCGAGGTCAATACTGAACCGCGCCTTGGCGAGTTGAAAATCGAACTGCGCGAGGCCATCGACGGTGCGGCTCAACGGATCGGCATTCGTCGCCACACCTTCGCTGAGACGGCGCAAGACCCGCTCGATCTCGTGCTCCTCGTCGCGCTGCAATTGTCGCCAGGAATTATTGAGTTCCACCGTCTCGATCGGCTCGACAAAGACCGTCACGCCGCTCGCCGAGGAATCGTGGACGATCCCGCCGACCGAACTGCGCGCATCGGCGCGGACCGGGATGACGTAACGCCCGTCGCGCATGGTGATGATCGCCTCGCGGATCACGTTGCCATATTTCTGCGAGGTCAGGAGCGAGTTGAGGCGATCGAGCAGGCGATTGTGCGCGGTACGCACGGCGGAGCGGATCCGACCGAGTTCGGGCGAGGCGGTATCCAAGATCTCGCCGCGCGGCCCGACCGCCCGCGCGATGTCACCCTCCAGCGCCGGGAACTCCTCGACCATCACCAGGAGATCATCGAGGCCGGGGTAACGCCCGGGGCCATTGGCGAGGCGGCGGAACGCGGCGCGCAGATTCCTGGCCGCGCCGAGCGTATCCTGCACTTCCATCAGTTGGTTCGGGTTCAGGAGTACGCCGACCCGCGCGCCACGGATCGTCTCCCGAATATCACGCGCGCCGCGCACGCTGAAGTCCGGCACCGCCGTCAGCAGCGCCTTGGCCTCATCGGTGAGCTTCAACGCCCGCCGCACCGTTGGTGCGTGATCGCTCGGCTCTAAAAAAAGCGCCAGTTCAGCGGCGACAGAATAGGTGCAGCGATGTTCGAGGAGGTCAAGAACCTTATCGAACTCCAGTACCTCCAAGACACGGGCATCCACGAGCAAGGCCTCCCAATCCACAGCCCCCGGCGACTTGCCGGGGGCTGCACACAGCATAGCCAAATTGTAACGCACCGGGGCGCGGGTGACGAACATAACGAACCGATCATGCCAGCAGACAGACGCTGTCCCTGGCGGATCGGTAGATGGCTAATGCGCCGAAGCAAGTCCGCGCGGGTAAAGGCGATCCGAAGTTCGTCGCGGCGCGGCAACCACCCGCTGTCGCCAGCAGCGGCCACGGGCCAGGCAGGGCCGCGCTCAGAAACCCGAGGCGAGGATCGGCGGGATGCCCTGCGGCAGGAACGGCCGCAGCGGCAGCACGATCGCCGGGGCCAGCCGCAGGAAGAGCGGCACGAGGGTGGAATTGGTCAGTTCCACCTGCACGCCGTACATCGTCGGGCTCGATCCGAGGGCCGCGGTGGCATTCAGCACCTGCAACAACAGGCTGGTGATCATCGTCGAGAGGATCGTGGCGAAGATCGCCACCACAAGGCCAAGCAGACCGCCGGTGAGATTGTTAAAGACCCCGGTCTTCTCAGACAACCGCCGCAGCGTGTAGTTACGCCCGAGCGCGATGGCGATCGACAGCGAAGCCAGGAAGAGCAGCAACAGGAAGGCGGCCAGGTTGCCGGTGAAATCGGTCATCTGCGGGAAGAACTTCGCCAGCACCAGGTCCGTGAAGGGCCGATAGAACCAGGCGGCGAGCAAGGTGCCGCCGTACATCCCCGCCAGCGTGGAGAAGACTTTCCCCAGGCCACCCATGAATGAGAGTAGCACGGTGCCACCGAAGAGAGCCATGATCAAAAGATCAAAAAGATTGGGCATCGCGAACACCCCTCACCTGACCCGAAGACCGGGGCCGGGACCACTTGACGCATGAAGTACACCCATTGTACCGAGCGCCGATCCGGGCGTGATTCCCCCATTGGTCCCGACTCCCTCGGGCGATCATGACCGCTCCGGGTAGCCATCTGGGACGTGGTACCACCCGATCGCGCAACATCGTACGAACTCGCGGAAAATACCCTTTGTGCCTGCTTGACACGAACATCTGTTCGCCCCTATAATGGAAAGCAAGAGCAGAGGGGCCGCCCCGGAACGGTGTGCAGGTCATCACACAGCGGCGCGGACGATGGCGTGAAAACCGTCGCAATCCAACCCGTACACCAGCGAGAGGGAGCGCAGCGAGCATGAAAGATTTATCGCCGAGACAGCAGCAAATCCTTGGTTTTATCGAGGATTTTTACACGAAGAAGGGTTATCCGCCGACGATCCGGGAGATCCAGGGCCACCTCAAGCCAGCGGCAAGCGGCAAGCCGGTTTCGACGAGCGTTGTCGATTACAACCTCAACATCCTCGAAGACCGCAGCCATATCCGCCGCAATCGCCACATCTCGCGGGGTATCGAGGTGGTCAACCCGGTGGGGAGCAATAACAGCCGTGTGGCCGCGATCCCGCTGCTCGGTCAAATCGCCGCCGGTACGCCGATCGATGTGCCGGATGATCTGGCCGAGGGCGAGTTCGCCGAGAATGTCGAGGTGAACATCGATCTCCTGCCGCCGCGCCTCGATGGGCTGTTCGCCTTGCGGGTCAAGGGGAAGTCGATGATCGATGCGTTGGTTGACGATGGCGATCTCGTCATCCTGCGTCGCCAAATCGTCGCCGAGAATGGCGAGGTGGTCGCGGCATGGCTCAAGGAAGAGCGCGCGACGACGTTGAAGCGGATCTATTACGAAGGTGAGCAGATCCGTTTGCAGCCGGCCAACTCGACGATGGATCCGATTTACACATCCGCCAAGAATGTCGAGATCAAGGGTCGTCTCGTTTCGGTTTTCCGCACCCTCAATTAAATCGCTGTACACGCACGCGAAATAGCAAACAGCGCGGCGGGCCGGTTATATACCCGGCCCGCCGCGCTGTTTGCGGGCCAAGCCCGATCGCGGGCAAGCAGGAAATACCACGATCCCATGCATTGTCGCCCTCTCGGCCCGCTGGTATCATCATCGTTACCAACCTGATCGCTCTCCCCACATCCAGCGAGGCAATCGTGGCAACTCCCCCGCGCCACATCGCGATGGTCGCCCCGTTCGGACTCGCGCCGAAAGCGACCACCAGCACGCGGATCCTGCCGCTCGCCGCCGCCCTCGTCGCGCGCGATTATCGGGTGACGGTCCTCATCCCGCCCTGGGATGACCCAGCGCGGAGCGGCCAGACGTGGATCGAGGACGGTGTGACAATCCGGCACATCGCACTGCCGCGGCGTTTGGAGACGCTGGGGATCGTCCACCGCCTGCGAGCGGCGCTACGGGCGAGCGCGCCGGACCTCGTTCACGTCTTCAAACCGAAGGGGCATGGCGCGCTCGCCGCGCTCGGCATCGAACGGCGCTGGCCGCTCGTGGTCGATACCGATGACTGGGAGGGCGCGGGCGGCTGGAACGACAGCGGCCTCTACAACGCGCCGCAACGCGCCCTATTCGCCTGGCAGGAACGCTCCTTACCCCGGCGCGCCGCCGCCACCACTGCGGCGAGTCGGACGCTCCAGGCGCAGCTCTGGGGCTTCGGTATCGCGCGCGACCGCGTGACGTACCTGCCGAACGGGATCACGGCGAAACGTCATGGCGACTGGGCAACGGCGAGGCAAGGGGCCGCGCGAGTACGCCTGGATTTCGGTCTGGACATCGCCCCGACGATCGTGCTCTATACGCGCTTTGTCGAATTTGATCCCGTGCGCCCCGTGGCGATCCTGCGCGCTGTGCGCGAGCGCGTGCCGGATGCGCGGCTGCTGATCGTAGGGCACGGGTTCCACGGGGAAGAACGGGCGCTCTTCGCCGCGGCACAGTCGGCCGCGGTCGGCGACGCGATCACGCACCTACCGTGGGTCGCCTGGCCCGAGCTACCGGCGACGCTCGCCGTCGGCGACGTGGCGATCCTGCCGTACGATGACACCTTGATCAATCGGGCCAAGTGCTCGATCAAGACGCTCGATCTGATGGCGGCGGCCCGCCCGATCGTCGCGGACGCCGTCGGCCAGAGTCGCGAATACCTCGAACACAACGTCAGCGGAATCTTGATCGCACCGGAAGAGCCCGCAGCGTTCGGCGCGGCGGTGGCCGATCTCCTCGAAGGCCCGGCACGCCGGCAGGCGCTCGGCAACGCGGCGGAACAGCGGGCTTGGGCAGCGTTCTCCTGGGAACAGTTAGTCACCCGCGTGGAAGGGCTCTACGATCGCGCTATCGCGTGCCACGGCGACGACGCCAAGCAGCAACGAATCGAGGCGAAATGACGACGGTTGCGCGGGAGCAGCGGCGGCAGGAAATGGCGACCAGCCTGACGACAGATCTCGGCACCGTGGCCCGCCTCGTCGCGATTGTGATCGTCTGCCTCGGCATCTACGCCCTCTTCATCCCGCGGATTATGGGGGCACTCAACCCGCTCACCGGCGACGAGCCGTTCTACGTGATGACCGCGCTCTCCCTCGCCCACGATGGCGACCTCGATGAGAGCAACAACTACGCGCAGGGGGATTACCGGTCTTTCTATCCGCCCGATCCGCTCCCGGCGGGCTGGCAGGGCTGGCCCGCCTTCCCACGCGACTTGCCGCCACACCCGGCGCACAGTGTCCGCCCCGGCCTCTACTCGAAGCACGGGCTAGGGGTGGCGCTGCTGATCGCCATTCCTTACTTGATCGGCGGTCGACTCGCGACGATCCTCTTCCTCAACCTGATCGCGGCACTCGTCGCCGCCAACATGGTGCTGCTGGCTCGCCGCTATGATCTCGGCTGGTTCGCCGCGACGTTGCTGGCGCTGCCGCTCGTCTTCGCCAACCCGCTGATGAGCTACGCCTATCTGATCTTCCCGGAGATCTTCGCCGCGCTGGCGTTGGTCTACGCCTTTCGGCGCGCGCGCGAACGCGAAAACAACGGTTGGCAGTGGTTCGGGATCGGCTGCGCCATCGCCACCCTGCCCTGGCTCCACGCGCGTTTCATCCCGGCGGTAATTGGCCTCGCCGGGATCCTGATCGGCAGCTGGTTGCGCGAACGATCCTGGCGACGACGCCTCGTCGGACTCCTGCCGCCGCTCCTCTCGGCGTTCGCGCTGATCGTGTATTATGTCGCCATCTATGGCAAACCTTTCCCCTCGACAGACGATCATGCGGGCTTTAATTACCCGGCCGAGATCGTCAATGCGGGCTTCGGGCTCTTCCTCGATGAGCAATGGGGTTTGCTGATCCACGCGCCGATCTATCTCCTGGCGGCGGTGGGGCTCGGCGTTCTCTGGCGCGTGCGCCGTGGGGATGGCGGAGCCCTCCTGGCGGTAATCCTACCGTATCTCGCGTTGGTCGCCTTTTATCGCGTCTGGTGGGGGGAATGGGGACCGGCGGCGCGCTATCTCGCGCCGATCGCGCCGCTGATGATCGCGCCGATCGCCTGCTGGGCGAGTCAGGTGCGAAAGGTGCTAGTGGGCGTCGCTGTCGCCGTCCTCGGCGTGCCGGGATTGATCATCATGGGCGGCTTCCTTGCCGCGCCCCAATTGATGTACAACCAGCCCGACGGACACAACGCACTCTTCACGGCGTGGTCGGCGCACCTCGACCGGATCTGGCCGAAGGTCTTGCCCTCGTTCCAGCCCTACGCCTTCTCACCGGCGAATGAACGGATCATGTGGTCGCTCGGGCTGTTCCTGATCGTGACCCTGCTCTTCCTGAGCGGCCTCCTGCCGCAACGAGCGCCAACAGCACAAAGCAATGGCGGCGATGAACGCGACTAGCAGGCACCGCACGCAACCCGCGCAGACCACGTCGCTCAGCCGTTACCGCACCACGAGCACGGCGATAGCGCTATCCTAAACTGAAGCGCCGAGGGGAGGCGCATGAATCGTGCTCCCTCTGCGCGTCTCTGCGTCTCCGCGCCTCTGCGGTGAACCTCTGCCCATCCCGACGCCGATTCAGCGCGCGGCGAGCTGATACAGCCGGATACGCTGACCGTCCCGATCGGCAACGGCGAGCTGACCGCCGGGTGTCACGCCGAGCCCCTGTGGGAGGCCGCTCACCGCGAATGAACCGAGCAATGCGCCGCTATTGTCGTAGAACAAGACCCGGCGCTCAACGACATCGCCGAGGGCCACGCGGCCATCGGGCAGGATGAGCAAGCTCCCCGCGTTCACCGTATCCGTACCAGGGGCGCTGCGGGTGAAACGCAACTGACCGCTGGCGGCAAAGCCACGCAGCCGTTTGTTATCGGGCTCATAGACGAAGAGGAAGCCGCGCGCATCGGCGACGGCGCTCGTCGGCTGCGAATAGGATGTTGTCTTGGACGGCTCGATGACGGTGGCCTGGATCCCGGCGACCTGATTGCCGGAGACGGTGACGACGCGACTCCCGGACGTCTGAGCCAGATAAAGCTTGCCATCCAAGCCGAGCGCCATCCCCCGCGCGACGGCCGGTTGGTCAAGCGGCACCGCCGTCCCCAGCGCGGCACCGTCGGCGGTGAAGCGGGCAATCGCGCTCGTCTCCGCGTCGAGCACGACGATGGTACCGTCGGGCGTGGCGACGATCGCCCACGGCTGCGCCAATCCCTCCGGCAGCGGCCATTCGATCAGAAAGCCCCCGTCGGCGGCATACTTCAAGACTCTCTTACGCGCGGCGTCGGCGACATAGAAGAACCCCTGACTGTCGACGGTTACCGCGCGTGGTTCGCTGAGTTGGCCGGCCCCTGTGCCGGGATCACCGAAGACTTTGACCTCGGTACCCAGGTCGGTGCGCGCTGGCGCGGATTGCGGCACGATGATCTCGGCGTTCGCGTCGCGCGCGGCGGCGACGCGCGCGGCGATCGTCGCCGAGGGCAAGGCGTTGTAATCATCGACATTCAGGATCTCCTCTTGGGCATCGAGGCGGCTGAATTGATAATCCCGCCAGAGATAAAAATCGCTCGCCTGTATCGCGGGCTGTCGCGCGACGATCGCCTCATTCGAGTTGACCCAGGCCGCATATGCCCCGACATTGGCGACGATGAGGATGATACTCCAGCCGATGATGGCGGCCCGCGTCGCGGGGGCGTGCAATCTCGGCCAGCGGAAGAGCGCGTCGAGCGCCAGGGCCACGAAAAAGTACATCGGCGCGACGAGGAGCAGGCCACGCGCACCATTGGGGCTATCAACGGTAAGGACTTGCGTCAGCACCAACGGCAACAGGAAGAGCAACCACCACAGCCCGGTGCCAGACCGCCGACGCAAGGCGACGACCAAGCCGCCGAGGAAGAGCAACGCACTGATCGGATCGAGCCAGCGCTGATTCATGCCCTTATAGCGGCCGAATCCGAGACTGGGATCGAAGAGGATGAACGAGCGAATCGTCCTCAGCAGTTGCTGGGCAACGAGCCCGAAGGGATTGTCCCCGCCGGGAGAGGCGCTGAAGAGCAAGACCGACCTGGCCCGCATGCTGGCATACGCGGGATCACGCACGATCGTGAGGAGTTGCGGGGCGAACAGGAGGGCACAAATGAAGCAGGCCAGCGTCCCACCACACAACGTCGCGCGCCACCCACCATGCGTGACGCCGTCGCGCCCGCGCCACACAGCCACGGCGAGGTAGACTAGGAGCGCGAGGACGACCACCGGGCCGATGAGGGACCCGTAGGACACGAGGGTCAAGGTCACACCGAAGAGGGTCCAGTCGCGCAGTCGCTGGTGGTCCAACGCGCGCAACAACGCCCAGGCGGCGAAGATCATGAATGACACGGCCTGGCCGTTGGTCCAGCCGCTCCGCGAGAAGAGCAGGAACCATTGGGAGGAGGCGAAGAGCGCCGTCGCCAACATCGCCGGGACCGGATCGACGACGCGCCGCAGCAAGAGAGAGAACGGGAGGATGGCGCAGGCGGTGATGACGGCGGCGACCAGTCGCTCGGCGAAGATCGTCACCCCGAACAGACGCCAGGAGGTGGCGATCAGGTGGACACTCATCGCCGGTTGCGGCACCGAGTCGAAGCCGAAGAGGCCCGGTCCCTGCCCGCGCAGGATTCGGAGGGCATCGCTGGCGAAATCGAGCTCATCGGCGGTGATGGTGCCGGGTAGCGTCTCCAGGAAGGCGAGTCGCAGAACGAGTGCCAGAGCGAACAGTCCCCAGAGGATCCGCCGCTCGTGACCCTCAACTGCCGTAAAGACCATATCGGCGAAGCGCCCGAGCAGCGCCAGCAACATGCCCGCACCACGCGCCGATACAGCCCCGCCACCGAGCTGCTCGCCCGCTGCGTGCTCAGCGAGACGTTGATGGATAAAGGCCGTCTGTCGCGCGAGCAAAACCGCCGCGAAGATCGGATCGCGTTCCCCGGCCCTGATCCGGCGGTCGAGCCAGAGGGCCGCCCCGATCATTGCGCCGATGATCAGGCCGAAGAGGACCAGATTAATCAGCGGCGCGGCGGGCGTCACAGCGGTAGACATCCCCTCTTCCCTACGGTAGGTCAGCTCCGGCGACCGGCGATAAGCCCCAGCACAACGCGCTAGAGATCGGTGCAGCGATCCATGCCCGGAGGCGCGCCCGGTACAACTGCGCTATTCTCCTCCATCACCTAAGCGTAGCGATGGCCGTACAGTTCCCACCATCACCCGATAGTCCCAACTTTTCCCGCCTCTATGCCGTTCCAGCCGCCGCGCAGATGGTGTACAATCGCCCACTAGCGGGTAGCGTTTTGTTCAATTGACGCGGGCACGACCGGGCGGACGTGTGTGCCGACCCGATTGCTCGGGTTGCGGTGAGCGTAACGTATCACGGCCAGTATGCGTAAGTGGTGGCACGGTTCGCTGACAACGTTACCGACGTTGCGTGACGGTAACGATGCGAACCGGATGGATAAGTCAATATGGGGAGGACGCGATGAACCTGGACATCGGCAAGGCATTTACCTACGTTACCGAGGATCCAAAGTGGATCACCAAATTGCTGATCGGCGGTGGCCTTATCCTCGCGGGTATCGTCACGATCGTCGGTTGGCTGTTCACGTTCCCGGTGGTCTTTGGGTACGCCGTCATGGTGACGAAGAACGTGATCAACGGCAACCCGCAGCCACTACCCGAATGGGATGATTTCGGCACGAAGTGGGTCGAAGGGTTTAAAGCCTGGGTCGTGAGCCTGGTCTATGCACTCCCGGCGATCGTCATCAGCTTGATTTTCCAGATCCCCGCGGGCGTGCTCAGCAGCACGGGGAGTGATGGGGCGGTGGCTGCCGGTGGTCTCCTCAATGTTGTCGGCGGTTGCCTTA
>DATCMP010000810.1:0-6896 GCA_036563365.1 Thermomicrobiales bacterium | reverse complement strand
CGTGGTCCTCGCCATCCCAGCCGACCGCGCGGGCGATCATCGCCGCCATCTGGGCGCGCAGGGTGTGGTCGTCGGGGCCGAAGGTGCCGTCGCCGTAGCCCTTGACGATCCCGTGCTCCGACACGTAACCGATCGCCTGGCGCTCGGGATGGTCATCGCTGACATCATCGAAACCCGACGAGGGGCGTGGCGAGGTTGCTGGCGAAGGCGAGGTCGAGGGGCGCGGTGATGTCGAGGGGCGCGGCGAGCTGGACGCCTCCGGCGATTCCGATGGCTCGGGCGACTCCGCGGGCTCGGGCGACTCGGAAGGCTCCGGGGACTCCGACGGCTCGGGCGACTCTGACGGCTCGGGCGACTCGGAGGGCTCAGCCGACTCCGAGGGCTCGGGGCTGCGCGATGGCGAGGGTGAGCCGCTCGGCCCGCGATCGGCGATCGTGACGCCGGTGGCACCGAGCGCCTGTGGCCGCAGCACCGTGCCGGTGCCCAGGCTGAGGAGGAGGAGGAGGATTGGGAGCAGGCGTCGGGACCAGTGCCCGCGTCTCGTGGTCTGTCTGGTGTGCTTCATCGCCATACCTTGCCATACCTTTCTGTTGGTCATCGTGTCACCGCTCACCGCTGTCAGCGGGGGCATCGCCGCGTAGCCTCAATCATGCACCCTGGCCGCCTGGCGGACAATGGACCTGGGGAGGGACTATGATCGGACCAAAGTCTGATCGATTCCAGACCCCGGGCGGTATCGGGCCGGGCCGAACCGGGCTACACTGATGCGACGGGCCTGTTCGCGCGCCTTTCCGCCTGCGCGTGCCGTGCCGATACCCGTACGTCGCGGTTGTACAGATCGAAAGGGAGATCGATGACCGGTCGCTGGTCGCTCGCCCGGCAATATTCGCTTACCAGCCTCGTCGTGCTCCTGGCGAGCGGGCTGTTGATGGGCTTGTGGGTCGGGCGACAGATCGAGCAAGGGACCCTCGACAATGCGGCGGCGATCACCTCGCTCTACGTCGATAGCGTGATCACGCCCCATCTCCAGCCGATTGCGAGCCGGGGTTGGCTCGCCGCCGAGGACATCGCCGCGCTGGATCGCCTGTTGAACGAGACTACCTTGCAGCAGCAGATCGTCGCCTTCAAGATCTGGTCGCCGGAAGGGAAGATCCTCTACAGCCCCGATCGCCGCCTGCTCGGGCGGACCTTCCCCGAGGATGATGAGTTGGCGGCGGCGCTGGGCGGGGCGGTCGTCGCGTCAATCGGCGACCTGAGCGAGGCGGAGAATGAGTTCGAGCGGCAGCGCTGGTCGCGCCTCGTCTCGGTCTATGTGCCGGTGCGCCGGGACAACGGCGGAGAGATTTTCGCCGTGACCGAGTTTTACCAACTCCCCGATCGGCTCGATAGGAGCGTGCGCGCGGCGCAACTCCGCTCCTGGGGAGTCGTCGCGGCCCTGACCCTGGCGACGTACCTGCTGCTGGCGTGGATCGTGGGGCGGGGGAGCGCCACGATCGCCCGGCAGGGGCGCGATCTCGATCGGCAGGTGGCCGATCTCGCCCAGCTATTGGTGCAGAATATCCAGTTGAACGAGCGGGTACACGGCGCGGCCGAGCGGACGACCGCGTTGAATGAGCAGGCGTTGCGGCGGGTCAGCGCCGATTTACACGACGGCCCCGCGCAGGTCTTGGCATTGGCGCGGATGCGCCTCGATGACCTCGTGGCCGAGGAGGATCTGAAGGCGGAGACTCGCGCCGACCTCGCGTCGGTGCATGGCGCGGTCGGCGAGGCGTTGAACGATCTGCGCGCGATCTCGGCGGGCCTGCTGCTGCCCGAACTCGCGGGTCTGTCGCTGCGCGAAGTGGTGGAACGGGCCGTGCGCGATCACCAGCGACGCACCGGCACGGTGGTGCGCCTATTGCCCGGCGCATTGCCCACGGCGGTGCCGTTCGCGGTGACGATCGCCCTCTACCGCTCCTTGCAAGAGGCGCTGTCGAATGCGACGCGCCACGGCGGCGGGGTCGACATGACCGTGACGGCGCGGCAGGAGGCCGGGCAACTCTGCTTGCGGGTATCCGATGGGGGGCCGGGGATGGCGGCCCCGCCCGCGCCCGATGGGGAGTCGTACCGGCACCTCGGGCTCGCCGGGATGCGCGAACGGGCGCGGCTGCTCGGCGGCGACTTCGCGCTGACCTCGGCGCCCGGGCAGGGCACGACCATCGACGTGCGCTGGCCGCTGGCCGCAACGGAGGAGACGGTTTGCCAGAAGAACGAGACCGCGGAGACGCTCGGCGTCGGCTGACCGACCAGATCCGCGTGATCGTGGCGGATGATCACCCGATGTTCATGGAGGGGGTGGTCGCCGCGCTCCGTCGCGCTGGGGATATCGTGATTGTCGGCGAGGCCGAAGAGGCCGCCGAGGCGGTGCGGCTGGCGCGCGAGCATCTGCCCGATGTGGCGCTGCTCGATGTGACGATGCCGGGCAGCGGCTTGCAGGCAGCACTGGAGATCAGCGCCGCCTGCCCGACGACGAAGGTGGTCATGCTGACCGTCTCCGACGACGAGGACAAGTTGCTTGCCGCACTGAAGGCGGGGGCCTCCGGCTACGCGCTGAAGGGGATCCCCGGGCGGGAGTTGGTCGCGATCATCCGCGCGGTGCATGGCGGTGAGGTCTACGTGGCCCCGCCGCTGGCCGGGCGCGTGCTGGCCGAGATGACGAAGCCGCGCTCGGTCGATCCGCTTGGCGGGCTGACCGAGCGCGAGCGGGCGGTGCTGGAACTCGTGGCGACCGGGCTCAGCAACCAGGAGATCGGGCGACAACTCAGCCTCGCCGAGAAGACAGTGAAGCACTACATGACCAGTATCCTCAGCAAGCTCCACGTTCGCAGCCGGGTGGAGGCGGCGCTGCTGGCGCAGAAGGCCGGCCTGGGCGAACGGTGAGCGCGTCGTTAGGGCTCGGAACCTTACCCAATTGGTAGCTATGTCGGCTCTTGCAGCGTCCTTCAGTGAGAGAATGCACATGGTTCAAGACCATCGTTCGTATCCGTCGCACTCCTGGCTCGATCCGCGTATCGCCGTGCGAAGGTCGCCGATCGACGGACTGGGGCTCTTCGCCACCGCCCCGATCCGTGCGGGTGAGATAGTGATCCGCTGGGGTGGTCGGCCGATCACCGACGAAGAACTGCGCGCGCTCGAAAGACGGTGGCGTGAGACCGGCGAGCCATATAGCTGTGCGGCGATCGGTGAGGGGCTGAGCCTGCTGCAAGACGATGACGATCCACTCCGCTACGGCAACCACTCCTGCGATCCGAATCTGTGGCTAGCCGATGCTGTGACCGAGACCGCCCGCCGCGCGATTGTCACGGGCGAAGAACTCACCTTCGACTATGCGCTAGCCACGGTCGTACCGTGGTCGATGCCCTGTCGGTGCGGCGCTCCCGACTGTCGCGGCGTCATCGCCGGCGATGACTGGCAGTTGCCGGAGTTGCAGTTACAGTATCGCGGGCATTTTTCGCCCTTCATCAATGCGCGGATCGGCGAATAACCTCAACGCCACCTCGGTCACCGCTCACTCCTCCACGGTGTAGGCGTTGCGCTATCCAAGTCGTGCGCTACAATAGCGCCCCATGAAGCTCCTCACGGCCTCAGCGCCGCCCACCGTTGCGCCCTCGGCGCGCCTCTCGCTCGCGCGTCGCCTCGTTCGTGGTCTGGGGGCGGCGCTGGCGCTGGCGGCGCTGGCCCTCCTCTTCTTCGCACTGACCGCCGCCGACGGGATCATCAGCACGAACGACGGCAGCCACTACGCGCTGACGAAAGCGCTGGCCGTCGATCGTTCGGTGCGGATCGATCGGTACGTCAACTACGGGGCGATCCAGCCGCGCACGGGGACGCCGACCGCCGCTGATTACCGCGATGTCAGCGTCTATGGCGGCCATTTCTACTCCGACCGCCCGCCCGGCACGGCGTTCCTGGCGGTGCCGTTCTACTGGTTCGGCGCTTTGCTGGGCCGGGTGGCCGGGCGACCCGACCTCGATCTGCCGTTGCGCGCGGTGACGATGCTGCCGCCGCTCCTCGGTGCGGCGACGGCCCTGGCGCTCTACTGGCTCGCGCGCGGCCTCGGGGTGGGGCATCGCGCGGCGATCCTCACGGCGGCGACCGGCGCGCTGACCACCCTGGTCCTGAAGTATGCCACCCTCCTCTACTCGCACATCACCGGGGCGGCGTTCGTCACGGCGGCGCTGGCCGTGCTCCTGCTGGCGGAGCGCAGGCCAGGGCGGGTCTGGCCACTGGCGCTCGGCGGGCTTCTGCTCGGGTACGGTGCGGTGGCGGAGTATCCCAATCTCCTGCTGGTGGGACCGGTGGGGCTCTACCTCCTCTGGCGGGCGTGGCGTGGGGGCGGGAGGTGGCGGGGACTCGTGGCGTTCATGGTGGGGTGGGTGCCGCCGATCCTCCTGCTGGCCGGCTACCAGTGGCTCGCGTTCGGGCGACCGTGGCGCACGTCGTACACCTATCAAGTCTATTTCGACTGGTCACACAGCCCGCTGACCACCTATGTCACCCCGTTGCCGACCGGCCTGGGCTGGCTGCTGTTCGGCACGATGGGGCTCTTCGTGGTCACGCCCGCGCTCTTCCTGGCCCTCTGGGGGCTCCTGTTGCTCGCCCGACGCCTGCCCGCGCAGGCGCTGCTGATCCTCGGCGTCGTGCTGACGATCTTGCTACCGACGGCGACCCACCGCACTTATTACGGCGGCGGCAGCAACGACACGCGCTATCTGCTGGCGATCGTCCCGACCCTGTACGCGCCGCTGGCGTTGTGGTTCGAGTGGGTCGTCTGGCCGCGCCGTCTGGCGGGGCGTTTGTCGCTCCTGGCGGCGGCGGCGCTCCTCGGCCTCTGGGGGCTGGGGCGCTCGTATCTCAGCCTCCTGGCGATGTTCGGTCACCGCGCCGCCGAATACTCCCCGGAGCAGGCGTGGCGGCTGTTGGGCCGCAACTGGCGCGACCCGGCGGTGATCGTGCCGGGGCTGCCGTTGCTCTCCTATTGCGCGGCCCTTGTTCTACCATTGGTCGGACTACTCTGGTGTGGCTGGTCCTGGTGGGTGGTGCGCGAGGCACGACGGGGCTGAGCGTTCGGCAATTCCCGAACCGAGAAAAGGGTGTTGGAACGCCATTTCGCGCGCCGATTTTCGGGAAATCGTGTCCGTTCGGGGTTGCCAAGCATGGTCTGATGCCTTATAGTTTAGTGCAGTAATGAAGAATGACCCCGCAATAGTAGGGGTGCCACAAACGAATCGTCGGTGCTGAACGATGGTATCAGCGACGAAGCCAGGGCTGACCTGGAGGACAGGTCATTGCTCCGCGATGGCACGAGCGGGGGACATTCTCGCTACGATCACATGAGGGCGAGCGATCGCCCGGAATAGAGTGATGCACGGGGCGCGCTTGCGTGTCGCGGGCTTGCGTATTGCCAGGAGGTAGCGTAGGACGATTCGGCCAGGGATCCAGCGGATTGAATGGAGAATGAATCGTGGGTGAAGTGCGCATATGAGTGCTATCCTGATCGCCAAGGGCAAGGACCAGGGGTTCCTCCTCTCCGACGAGATTATCGCCGCATTCCCCAATGTCGAAGCCGATGTCTCCAGGTTGGATGATTTCTACTCCTCTCTCCTCGAATATGGCATCGAGGTCGTCGATCAGAACCCCACCCCCATCAAGCGCGCGCCCGCCGCCCCGCCGCGCAACCGACCCGAGCGGCAGCAACAGCAGAGTACCCCCCCAACCGAGGCCGCCGTACCCACCCCGTCCGGCGTGGCCGATGATGTCGGCGGCGTCGGCGATTCGGTCCGCCTGTACTTACAAGAGATCGGCGAGACGAGCCTGCTGACGATGGAGCAGGAGATCTGGCTGGCGAAGCGGATGGAGCGTGGGAAGCTCTCCGAAGGGCGACTCCAGTGCGGCGGGTATAGCAGCGACGACGAGCGCCTCGAATTCATCCACGACGCCGAAGACGGCGAGCAGGCGCGCTCGCACCTCGTTCAGGCCAACCTGCGCCTCGTCGTCAGCGTCGCCAAAAAGTACGTCGGTCGCGGGCTTTCGCTGCTGGATCTGATCCAGGAGGGGAATATCGGCCTGATGAAGGCGACCGATAAGTTCGACTACAGCCGCGGCTTCAAATTCAGCACCTACGCGACGTGGTGGATCCGGCAGGCGATCACCCGCGCCATCTCCGACCAGAGCCGCACTATCCGCCTCCCGGTCCACGTCGGCGAGACGATCAATCGCGTCAAGAAGACCGGCCATCGCCTCCAGCAGATCCTGGAGCGCGAGCCGAGCCAGGAAGAGATCGCCCGCGCGCTCGACATCGGCAACGAGAAGGTGCGCCAGGTGCTCGATGTGTCGCGGCACCCGGTTTCGCTCGAAGCCCCGGTCGGCCAGGACGGCGACGCGTTCCTGGGCGACTTCATCGAGGACGAGGCGATGCCCGCGCCGCTCGACCTCGCCTCGCAACTCCTCCTCAAGAGCCAGATCAGCGACGCCCTGGAGCGCCTGAACGACCGCGAACGCCGGATCATCCAACTCCGCTACGGCCTGGAGGATGGCCGCTACCGCACCCTGGAAGAGGTCGGGCGCGAGTTCGGGATCACGCGCGAGCGGATCCGCCAGATCGAGGCGAAGGCATTGCGAAAACTGCGCCACCCCAGCTACAGCCGCAAGCTGCGCGGGTATCTCGATTAGTCGCGTCGGGCATCGCTAGCAGCAGAACAGCACGAAGACGAGGGGCGGGATATTTATCCCGCCCCTCGGTGTGTGTTGTCGTGTAGGAAGGTTGAACTATAGCGTGCCCAGAGCGTACGGTGACGAAAGAGAGGACGAAGATAGGCGCGGCCAAGGCGGTGATCGAGGCGGTGGGGAGAGGTTGG
>DATCMP010000808.1:0-11272 GCA_036563365.1 Thermomicrobiales bacterium | reverse complement strand
CCAACCTGCCCGCCGCCTTCCCCGCCGATCTCGACACGCTCCTGGCTGCACCACCCGGCCCAGCGACTATTGCGCTCATCGACATGTTGCTGGATGGTCTTGACGTACTGCTCATCCGCGAGGGACTGCGATAGGCTCGCTTGTTCCACCCGCTCGGCTGCCGAACGCTGGTGCGCGAGTTGCGAGGAACCCAACGGACCGGACCGCATGCCACACCAAAAGAAAGAGGGCACGATGACGACCGACCACACCGGGAACAACAACGGCAGCGGGCAAACGCCCGCGATCACCTACCTGCAGCCGGAGCAACCCGAAGACGGGCAAGCCGCCGTCGCGGCGATCGTGAACGTCGCGGGGCAGGAGTTCCCGCTAACCATTCAACACGCCAAGCCGAGCGAGGACGGCGGGTGGTCGCTCACCTTCGGCGATCTCGCCGACGAGGGTCGTTTCCGCACCTTCGCCGAGGCGTTGCGGGTCGCGCATGAGCGGATCGGGCGCGACGCCGCCGAACTCGCGCGCGCGCTCCAGGATGTCGGCTACTGAACGCGCGAATTACGACGCGGCGATGGCACCTTACCGCTTGCCAAGCGCCTTATCGAGATCGCTAATCAGGTCCCGACCGTCCTCGATCCCGATCGAGAGGCGGATCAGCCCCGGGTGTTGTGCCCACGGCGAACCGGGGATCTGGGCCATCAGCGTCGGATCGGTGTGCAGCCAGGCGGTCGGCGGAAAAATCAGCGACTCGACCCCGCCAAGGCTGGTCGCCAGCGCGAAGAGTTCCGTCCCCGCCGAGACCTTGCGTGCCTCCTCGACGCCACCGGCCACCGCGAACGAGACCATCCCGCTGTAGCCGCCGGTCATCTGTCGGCGCGCCAACTCGTGGGACGGATGCTCGGACAGGCCGGGGTAGATCACGCTCGTCACGCGCGGGTCGTCGCGCAGCCATTCGGCGATCGCCTGCGCGTTCGCCATGATCTGGCGCATCCGCACCCCCAGCGTGCGGATGCCGCGCATCAGCAGCCAGCAGTCGAACGGACTCGGCACCGCGCCGAGGTAATACTGACGGTCTGTGATCCGCGCCGCCAGTTCCGGCGTGCGCGCGATAACCGCCCCACCGACCAAGTCGCTATGCCCGCCCAGATATTTGGTCGTGCTGTGGACGACGAGGTCGCAGCCCCAGTCGAGCGGATTCTGGCAGTAGGGCGACGCGAAGGTGTTGTCCACCACCGTTAGCGCGTTGGCCGCGCGCCCGATCGCCGCGACCGCCTGCAAGTCAACAACATCGAGCAGCGGATTCGTCGGCGTCTCGATCCAGACCATCCGCGTGTTCGGCTTGATCGCCCGCTCGACCGCCGCCAGGTCGGTTAGATCGACGAAGTCGGCGCTGATCCCGTAGCGCGGCAGATCGTTGGCGAAGAGGTGATAGGTGCTGAGGTAGCAATCGTACCCGACCACCGCGTGATCGCCCGAGGAGAGGAGTTGCAGCGCCGCCGTGACCGCCGCCATCCCCGAGGCGAAGGCCGAGGCACCCGCGCCATGTTCCAGCCCGTTGAGGATCGCTTCGAGCGCGGCGCGCGTCGGGTTCGCCCCACGCGCGTAGCGGTACTGCGCGTCGTCATCGATCGCGTGGCGGGCGAAGGTCGAGGCCGGGTGGATCGGCGGGACGACCGCGCCGTTCGTCTCGTCAGGCCCCTGATTACCGTGGATGAGCAGCGTATCGATCCCCCATCCCAGCCCTTCGCCGCGCCGCGCGTTGTTCTGCCGTTTCGTCATCGGTGATGTCCTCTCCGCTATCCGCAAAAGTGCGCCGCGGCAGGGCCGCTGCCGCGCGATCGTCCTCTGTATTGGTGCTCAACCTTCCAGCGTAGGGATCGCCAGCTCGAAATGCAACGATTCCGACGGGCCATCCCGATCATCGAGGACGAGGGTCGTCGGCAGCGAGCGCCAGAACCGCTCCGCCCCAGGCGAACGCGGATCGGTGTGCAGGGCAACCACGTCGTAGCCACCCTCGCGCGCGACGAACTCCAGGAGCGGCGGCAGGAGCGCCCGCGCCACCCCACGCCCGCGCCACTCGCGCAGCGTGTAGACGCGCACCAGTTGCGCCGTGCGTTCCGGGTCGTAGCGCGCGACCAACCACGGCTGATTGAAGGCCGGTTTCAGCCCCCCCGAGCGGACCCCGGCGACCCCGACGATCGCTCCCGTATCCTCGGCGACCGCCACAAACAGGGTGTGCCGCGGGTTATCGAGATAGACCCCTTGCAGATCATCGACATCGGTATGAAATTCCGGCTTGTAGCCGTAGCCGAAATCTTCCTCGAACGTGCGGATCATCAGCGCCCGGATCGCCGTCAGATCCGCCGACCGCGCGGCACGGACGGAGTACCCTTGAACCACCTTATCGTCGCCCATCGCCCGCCCTCTTTCACTCACAGACTCGCGTCAACAACGGGCGCTCAGGGACGTCCCGCAAACCGATCCAGGCCGAAGGGGGCTACATCGACGCTCCGAGAAGCGCCGCTCAACGCCCATTCCGCGAACACCCGCCCGATCGCCGGAGCCGTCTTGAAACTCGAACCGCAGTCACCCGCGAAGTAGAAGAGGCCATCGACGCCCGGATGCCGGTCGATGATCGGCAGATCGTCAGGGGTCAGCGTGACCGGGCCGATCTGCCCACCGGTCGGTCGCGCCTTCTCGGCACCGACCAGCCGCGCAGCCAGGCGCTCACCCGCCAGCGCAACGAGCGCGTCAGGGAGTGTGCCGGTATCGGTATCGGGGTCGCTGAGTGGTTGCCGTCCCATCCCGCCGAGCCCGAGCAGGACTTTGCGCGATCCTGGCGTGGTGGCGCGGAAGTAGCTGCCAGCGATCCCTTCGCCAACCGTCGCCATCTCTTGCGGTAGTGCCGGGACCGCGAAGCCGAACCACTGGGTTAGCGCCCCCTCGATCGGCACGGACAGACCGAGATCGCGCAGGAGGGGCGGCGACCACGCCCCGGCAGCCAGCACGACGATCGGCGCATCGATCGGGCCAGCGGTCGTCTCGACCCCGACGGTCCTGCCGCCCGCGACGCGAACGGCGGTCACCGTCGTCCCGTTCAACACCTCGCCGCCGCGTTGCCTCGCCGCCGCCAGGAACCCAGCGAGGGTCGCGTTGGGGTCGGCGTAACCGGAGGTTGGCTCGTATGCCGCCGCCGCGACCCCATCGAGGTGCAGATATGGCGCGAGTTGCGCGATCTCGTCCGGCTCGATCGCGCTGGTCTGCACGCCGAGCGGTTGCAGCAGCATCACCTGTGCCCGCAGCTTCGCCTCGTGCTCGGGCGGCTCGAGGCGCAGATAGCCCGCCGGTACGAAGCCGCACGCGCCCGCCCCGACGAGATCGGCCCACTGGCGGAAGTACGGCAGGCTCGCCAGGGTCAACTCGACCTCGGGGAGATTGAGGCAGAAGTGGAGCTGGATGAACGCGCCCGATTTCCCGGTCGCCCCCGCGCCGGGCTCTCGCCGCTCGCAGAGGATCACCCGCCGCGCGCCGAGGGCGCAGAGGTGAAACAGCGTACTCACCCCGATCACCCCGCCGCCGACCACGATCGCGTCCGCTGTCAGCGCCATCTGCCCTTCTCCTTGCCCTTAACCGGCCGTGCGATCCTCACCACTACCGCGCGGCCAATTGCCCCTCGACCAGCATCGCCAACGAGCGCAGATCGGGCACCTCAAGGTCGGGCTGGGCGCTGGCGGGCGGGGTCGCGCCGAAGCCCGGGCGGTCGTGGCGGCGATTGACCCAGACGGTCGTCAGCCCCACCTCTTTGGCCGGGACGATATCGTGGAACAGGCTCTGGGCGACGTGCAGGATCTGCCCCTGCGGGATCGCCAGCTTTTGCAGGGCGTAACGGAAGTTGCCGATATTCGGCTTGTAGCTGCCGACCTGCTGCGCCGTGATCACGTCGGCGAAGGTGGTCTGCAAATGCCGCGCCGAACCAGCAAAAAGTTCGTCGTCGATATTCGAGAGGATCACCAGCTTGAAGTGCTTTGCTAGCACGCCGAGCGCCGCGACCGTATCGGGGAATGGCGGCCACTCGGGGACCGAGCGGGCCAGCGCATCGCGCTCATCGGCGGCGAGGGTGAAGCCAAGGCGTTCGCTGAACCCGGCCAGCACCGTCGTCAGCACGGCGCTGTAGGGTTGGTACGGCCCCGCTTCTGCCGCCGCCTCCAACTCCCCGAAGAGTTCGAGGATCTGATCGTCGGAGAGCGACTGGCTGTGGCGCGTCAGCAGCGGTTGCAGCGCCGCGAGAATCCCGGCCTCCCAGTTGATCAGGGTGCCGTAGCAATCGAAGGTCAGGTGCGTGAAGCGGCTGAAATCGAGCATCGTTCCCCCCCTATTCTCGGCAGAGCATAGCACTCCATTCTAGGGTAGCGGAGTCGGGGGTATAATCCAATCCGTACAACGCGAACGATTCGTTCGGATTTTCCGATAAGCGGGGCGATGGGGAAGAGGGGCGATGGACCGGAACCAACTGCTCGCCTTCGAGCGAATCGTGCGCGAGGGGAGTTTTAATCGCGCCGCTCGGGCGCTCGGCATCTCCCAGGCAACAATCAGCGGGCGGATCGGCGCGCTCGAAGCGCTGATCGGCGGGGCGTTGTTCGCGCGTGGCGGTCGCCGGGCGACGCTGACCGCGCAGGGCGACGCCTTCCTCCCCTATGCCCGCCGCGCCCTGACAATCCTCGATGAGGGGGTCGAGGCGGCACGACAGGCACGGGGCGGCGAGCGCGGCAGCGTCACGGTCGGCGCGGTCGAATCGATCGCCGATGGGTTCCTGGTCCCGGCGATCGCCCGCTTCCGCCGCGACTATCCGGCGGTCGCCCTCTCGATCCGCACCGGGCACACCCCGCAGATCATCCAGGAACTGTTGGACGGGATCGTGCGGATGGGCCTGGTGACCTGGCAATATACCGCCGGGACGCGCGACCTGGAGGTACTGGCGCGCTTCCACGAACCGCTCGTCGCCGTCGTCGCGCCCGGCCACCCCCTCGCCGAGCTCGACAGCGTCAGCGTGGCGCAGATCGTCGCGGATGGCGCACCGTACCACGAGACGGTCTGGGGGACGACCGAGGATGCGCGCCTCGTGCGCGGCACCGAGCGCGGCTGGCGCGAGCGCGAGTTCCCGCACGGCCTGATGCAACGCCTGATCCTCGGCGGCGTCGGGGCCGGTTTCCTCCCCGCCCCGCTCGTCCGCGAAGACCTCGCCAGCGGCAGGCTGCTCGCCCTGCCCCTGCGCGACGCCGCCGACCTCACGCGCGAACTGGCCCTCGTCCGCCACGCCGCCGCCGAACCGCTGCCCCCGGCCTCCCGCGCCCTCGCCGACGCGATCTGCGCCGAAGCCGCGCACCTCTCGGCGCAACGTTGATATTTTCGGGAGTTGCGCTACAATTCCACTGTTGCGTGCAGTCACGATGCGATCTTCGCGGTTACCCACAGCAATTAGCCACTACGCCGACTTAGCTCAATTGGCAGAGCAGCTGTTTTGTAAACAGCAGGTTTGGGGTTCGAGTCCCCAAGTCGGCTCCACGAAAAACCGCGACAGAATGAGAAAAATGGAGGACGGGAGAGATAAACCTCCCGCCCTCTGTGCGCCTTTGACCACAACCTTGACCACAACCAGTGCTAGGGAGTTACTTGCTGCCCATCAGAAAGGTATCCATGAGATCGGCGGCATCCCGCTGCATCACCGGCATCACATGGGCGTAGGTGTTCATCGTCAGGCTGATCTGACTGTGGCCTAACGTCTCCATCACCACGCGCGGCGGGACACCCTGGGCCAGCAGCAAGGACGCACAGGCATGGCGCAGATCGTGGAATCGCTGGTGTGGGAGTCCGGCACGCTGCACGATGTCTTGAAAGCGCCTCAGGACGCTACGGGAGTCCAGGGGAGTGCCGACCGTGCTAGTGAATACGAGATCGCTGTCGCCCCAGCGTGCGCCGAGTAGCAACCGCTCCTCTAGCTGTCGCATCCGGTGCGACTTGAGCGTTGCGGCCAGGGAAGCGGGGAGTGGGAGCGTGCGACGGCTCCGCGCCGTCTTCAACTCGCGGAACGTCAGCACGCTCTTGACGCGCTGCAACTGGCGCTGCACCCGGATCGACCCACTGCTGAAATCAATGTCTCCCCAGTGTAACCCCAGTGCCTCCCCTTGCCGCAGGCCGAGCGCCAGCGCCACGGTGTACAACGCTTCGAGTCGATCGCCGCTCACGGCGACCAGGAAGGCCCGCGCCTCCTCGGGGGTGAACGGTTGCACCTCGGGGCGCTGGTAGCGCGTCGGCCCCACCAACGCGGCAGCGTTGCGCGTCACCAAGCCCCACCGGAGCGCCTGATTGAGCGCGTTGCGTAGCACGTCGCGCAACCGCTGGATCGTGCAAGGCTTCTCCGCGAGATCGCCCGCGCTCTTCGCCCGGATCAGCGCCTGCACATGTTGGGGCGTCACCTTGGACAGTTGCAGCTTGCCGAGCGTGGGGATCAGGTGCAGGCGCACCAATCCGGCATAGGTACGATAGGTCGATGGAGCCTTGTTCGGCTCGATCACATCGCGCAACCACCGTTCGAGGAAGTCGCCAACCGTCTGCCGATCGGTGATGAGCGTATCGCCCTGGTCGAGGGTGCGCTGGGCCTCGGTGAGCTTCTTACGTACCTCGCCTTGGCTCTTGCCATAGATGGAACGGCGCTTGCTGTTGCCGTCATCCTGCGGGATGGTCAGCATCGCCTCCCAGCGCCCATCGGCGCGCTTGCGGATCGTCCCCTCGCCCTGGCCGCGCTTGCTCATGCTATTATCGCTCCTGCCCTTGGTGCTGTAATCACCTTGGGCGCTGTGCCGCGTAGGTCACTCTACGCGGCCTCTTTTCCCTCGGTTTGTGCCTCCCGTTCAACCCGCGCTCGTTCCTCTTGTGCGTAGCGTTCCAGGATATAGACGATCTCCCCATTGAGCGAACGATGCTCGCGCTCGGCTATCGCCTTGATCGCCTCGTGGACACCCTCGGGCAGTCGCAGGACAAGTCGTACCGTCTCAGGCATAGCGCCCTCCTTTCCTGCGCCCAAGTATATAGTACTATATTGATATCGTCAAGGTATTGCAATGATGCCAAGAAAGTGATACTATTGTAGTGTCATCGAAAGGTGACGGACACAGTAAAGCCCCGGAGTGACCGCCCTGGTAAGCATCACTCCGAGGCCGTTGGACGAAGGGGCTTTCACCCCCACGCAAGGAGATCGTACCATGATGGCCTTGGAACACAAGTCCCTCCCCGCCCTGCACCGCGCCGAGAAGGCGGCCTTCCGCGCGATGAGCGCGACGTTCAAGACGATGCTGATACTCGACAAGCAGGGCTGCGACGACGCGACGTACCTGCGGATCAGCGCCCTGTACCGCGAGCAGTGCGAGGAACACGGCGCGATCTGCGCGGGGCTGAATGCCCGCTACGAGGCCCACCTCATCGCCCGCCACGAGGAGGAGGAACTAGGGGCGGCGCTGCAATCCGACCGGGCGGATTATCTATGGGATTCTAGCGTGGCTGACTGAGGCAACACGGCGGCTAGGCCAGGAGCCGGGCGAGCGGGGCCTCGCCAACTGCTACGAGTCGGCCCACGACAGCGCCAGGGAGATCGTCGAGGATTGGGCGGGCTGGTCGAGGGGCTAGTGCGGCGAGGGCATGAGGTAGGGGAGGGCATTGCGCCCTCCCCCTTGCGTTGCCGTCTCGTGCTGTCGTGGTGGCGCTACGGCTAGGGTGCGAGGGTGGTGCCGCCGTTGTAGCCGAACGGGATGAAGACGGCGGTGAGGGTCGCCCCGCGCACCGTCACCGCTGAGTTGAACGACTCGACCTCCAGCGCGACGGTCTGCGTTCCCGCTGCGGCCACCGGAAAGGCGAACGTCTGGCTCAGGCTGGCCTGAGACGTTTGGCCCGCGCCGATGCCGAGTTGGGCAGTGGCCTCTGTCGAGGCCACCCCCGCGCTGCTCACGCGAAGGTACTTGGAGGTGGTGCCGCTGTGGAGCAGCGCGGAGCCGGTCACCAGCAGGAAGCCGGGGCCGGGCGCGACCACGGTGACGGTGCGGACCGTATGCCAACTGTTGTCGCCCGCGACCGTGGTATCCCCGACGGGGCCAGCGCTCGTCTGCGCCACGCGCAGCAACTCGCCCGGTGTCCGCCCGCCCAGCTTATCGGCGTTGGTCGCCGTCTGCGCCGTCTTGGCATTGGCGACGGGCGGGTTCTCCCCCAGACCTGCCGTGCGCGCCAGGAACGAGGCCATCTCCTGCCGCGTCACCAGATCGGTCGGGCAGTAGCTCACGTTCGGGTCGCAGCCGGTGGTGATCCCGGCGTTGTAGATGGCGTCGATGTTGGCGTTGTGGACGGAACCGGGGACGAGATCGTTGAAGGGGTTCGCCGCCAGGATGGACAGCGGCAGCAGGGCCACCAGCACCCCTGCCAGCGCGAGGGGCAGGATACGCCGCATCGTGCGCCCACGCCGCTTACGCTGGCGATAGCGGGCCAGTTCCGCCCCTTGCTCCTGCACTGTGCGGTGTAGTGCTACCACCGTCGCGTCTTGCGTCGTCAGTCGATCGAGGACATCGCGCATCGTCGGTTCGGCCATGTCGTCCTCCTTGCTTGATTGTGGGTCGAGACGCCAGAGGTCGCCAGCATAGCACGCCGTTGTTAGCCGCGCGTGAGCAAGGGGTGGGGGCCGTACCGGGGCGGGGAGGGGTAGGTCTATATAGGCCGGTGGTCGCGGTCGTGGCTGGGGGGACCCGCGAATGGGCTGAAACAGGAATTTTCAAAAAGACAAAACACTCGCTGGTTGACCGGATCAGCGCCTGAGGTTCTCGTCGGTCACCAGGAGTGTTTTTTGGCGGCGTGTTGTCGATCCTACTGGTCGGGAGCATCCTGTTTCCGGTAGGGGTACTGGCCGATGAGGCGGTCGTACTCGGCGGTGATGACCCGGTAACACTCGCAGGTGCCATTCTCCAGCCCGTCACGATCGAGGATGGTGACCTCGCCCCGGTAGTAGGTGATCAGGCCCGCGTGCTGGAGGACGCCCATCGCGATCGTCACCCCCGCGCGGCGCGTCCCGAGCATGTAGCCGAGGAATTCGTGGGTGAGCGGGAAGACCTCCCGCCCGACCCGATCCTGGGTGAGCAGGAGCCAGCGGGCGCAGCGTGCTTCCATGTCGTGGAAGCGGTTGCAGGCGGCGGACTGCGCCGTGAGGAGGTGAGCGGCGTGGCTGTAGCGGTGCAGGAGGCGGTGGAGGGTGCACCCCGGCGCGGCGGCGGCGTGCAGCGCGGCGACCGGCAGGCGGGCGTAGTCGCCGGGGACCTGGCCGATCGTCTCCAGCGGGCCGCCGTCGGCCTCGTGGAAGGCGGTCAGGCCGACCATCCCTTCGCGTCCGATCGTGCCGACCTCCAGGATGTCGCCCTCCTCGTCGGTAGCGACGACCGAGGCGCAGCCGGTGAGCGGGAAGTAGACGACGTGGATCGGCGTGTGGGGCGCGTGGATCGTCTCGCCGATTGCGAGGTCGATGATGGTCAGGTGCGGTCGTAGCGCGTCCAGTTCGCTCGCGGGCAGGGCGGCGAGGAGGCGGTTGGTGGTGAGGTCGGGCGTGTGGTCCTGATCTGGTGTGGCCATGGCGATCCCCATATCGGTGCTGACCGAGGCAACCCCTGGTGGGGTTGCCCGTGCCGGTACTAGCGAGCCGATCCGGGAAATCCGGGGACGAGGCACTAATATCCCTCCAGTATAGCAGGCCGCGCGGGATCGTGCCTTGTAACGGCCAAATGTCTGTGCGAGGCACCGGTCAAAGAGCTATGGCCGGGCGCAGGCCATTCCGGTCCTCCTCCTGCCCGTTTCCCTTGCTACCATGCGGCTCCTGCCCGCATGGCACAAGAAAAAACCGGAAGGAAATTGGGGTACACCGATCGGAGAGATAAGGAGCAAAGGAGCATACTTGACTAATTCAATCAAGTAAGTGGGGAACCGTCCACTTCCGTGTGCGGGCGCGGCGATATTTCGTGGGATGTGTGTGCTGTACACACATCCCACGACTCCGCGCGTGGTACGTGTAAAATGCGAGACAGGGCGAGAAATGGGAAGACCATCTGCGCTATTCGGGAGGCGCCTCGCTAGGGATTTGGAGGGGTTCTTTACCAGTAGCCTCGGTGTAGCGAACATCGGCCTGATAGGTGCGTAAGTGGGCCAACATTTTTCGCGCATGTTGTCGTTCTCGCGAGGGGATCGCGGGGTCGAGCAAAAGTCGCTCGTAATACTCCGCTGCCAAGAGTAACCCTTCCTCTTGATCGTTCTTGGTAGCGCGGTTACGCCAATTCGCCCACCCCCAGGCGAAGCCTGCCCCAACGGCAGACGAGGCCCAGGGGAGTAGATTTTTCAGTACGGCTTTTTGTGGCGCACTATCGGGGATAAAGGAGATCGCAAACTCTCCGAGCATTTGGAACCCACCACCGCCCAACAAGACGCCGATGAACGTTTCTGCGGGAGTTTTATCGCGCTTGGGCTGCTGCCCGCTGCTCACGCCAACTCTTTCTGGGTTCTGTCGGTCGAGGGATACTCACGCCGTCCAAGAAGCCCTTTTCGTACGCGCCCATATCAGTGGTCGCGGCCTCAATCCGATCCGAAACTCCAATCGTCTCGTCCAGCGCGGCGTACCGCGCCCTCATCTCTCGCTCGCGTTCTGTCTCGTGGCGGTTAGCCCGCCACAGACGACCTGCTGCATAGAGGAGCGCGGCCCCCCCGGTGATAGCAGTGAACACATCTGCGCCCATAACTTGCCTCACGCTTCCTGTGTTCTTGTCCGCCCCCGGATACTGAGGACGGAAAGGCGCGCCACGATCGTAATCAATAGCGCGCCTGAATTGGTACATCAAAAGCAGGGAATTATGGTGCTAGGAATAGCCCCATTACTCGCGCCTCCTAGTGGATGAGAATACTACTAAACAGGCAAACTGTACAGAGTACGTTCATCTACAAGCGTTTATGTTACTCACCTGTGTTTTTAGTTATGGCCTCACTCCCGCGCCTGTTTGATGAACGCCGCCCACTCCCGTCCGACTATCCCAATGACTGTCGGGTAATCGCGCGTACTTCCTGGCCGGTGAGTCGTCGCCGGGCGATGAGCGCCGTCGAGCGGGCGGTACAATCGACCCGCCAGGGATGCGGAGGGGGGGCGAAATTCCCGTCGCGACTTGGGACCGTTGGGGCATCACCCAAGCAGACGCCATACTTTACAGTAGAG
>DATCMP010000807.1:0-2047 GCA_036563365.1 Thermomicrobiales bacterium | reverse complement strand
AACTCTCGACGGCGCAGATCGCCGCCCACCCGAATGGGCGTTTCGTCTATGTCTCCAATCGCGGTCACGATAGTATCGCCATCTTCGGTATCGCGCAGGAGTCCGGCAGGGTCGCGCTCCTCGCGAACGAGCCGACCGGTGGCCGCACACCGCGCAACTTCGCGCTCGATCCCGCCGGTGCTTTCCTCTACGTGGCGAACCAGAACAGCGAGAGTATCGTCTGTTTTCGCGTCGATCAGGAGACCGGCCTCTTGGCCGACACCGGGCACCTGGTACATGTTCCCGCGCCGACCTGTGTCCTCTTCGCGGATAGTCGCTGAACGCCGATGCCCTGACCACGTCCAACGAGCGGCAGCAGGTTGACCACGATGCCCTTCTGGGCGATTGCGATTGGGGACGAGCTCAGAACGTCTTGGGAGAAATGGGGGAGTAGCGATGCGACTCGAAGGCAAGCGTGCCCTGGTCACCGGCGCGAGTCATGGAATCGGCAAGGCGATCGCCCTCGCCTACGCGCGCGAAGGGGCTGATCTCGTCATCACCTATCGCGGGCGCGAAGAAGGCGCGCAAGAGACCGCGCGGCAAATCACGGAACTAGGGCGGCAAGCCCACGTCATCCATGCCGAGATGACCGCGCTCGATCCGGGTGTCGTCGATCGGGCGATCGCGGCCCTCGGTGGGCTGGACATCCTGGTGAACAATGCCGGGGGCGGTCGCGGCGATGGGCTGCTCGACCTGACCCTGGACGACTGGCGCTACACGCTCGATCTCTGCGTCACCGCGCCATTCGTGCTGGGGCAGCGCGCGG
Source organism: Thermomicrobiales bacterium (assembly GCA_036563365.1). Taxonomy (GTDB): domain Bacteria; phylum Chloroflexota; class Chloroflexia; order Thermomicrobiales; family CADCWN01; genus CADCWN01. Next base: position 1,242 of record DATCMP010000807.1, on the reverse strand, counting down.
CACAACATATGTCGGCCAACGGCGGCGGCGCGATTATTAATATCTCCTCGGTCCACTCCGACCATGTCTGGGCGAACGACACCGCCTATGGCGTCGCGAAGGCGGCGCTCAATCGGCTCACGAAGAGTATGGCCGTCGAGTGGGCACGCTTCGGGATCCGGGCGAACGCCATCGCGCCGGGCTATATCAACGTCGCGGAGACGCCGGAAGAGCAAGAACGTTACGACGCTAAGGATGGCGGCGCGGCGCCCTGGATCGTCGCGCAGCGCACCGCGAAGCCGACCGAGATCGCCGATGTCGCCCTCTTCCTCGCCACGAACGAGGCGTCATACGTCAACGGGCAGACGATCTTCGTCGATGGTGGCCTCCTCCTCCCAGCGATCACCACCGCCGATTACATGAAAGGCGACCGCGAAGGGCGCGGCTTCTCTGGGTAGCAACGGGTGTGCCGGGCCGTCGGCGACGGCCCGGCAGCCCCCTAACGCCCCTTCACCACGAGCATACGGTTCGTGCAGCATCTATCGGTATCGCCGAGCGGTCCACTCCCCTCGACAAGCACATGGAAGACGACCGCAAGCACCGAGAACGCAGCGGCAAGCCAAGCCGCCAAATTAGCACTCAGCGGCGTGCGCCCGCGCCGCACGGCCCCATAGGGATTCGCTGCGGCAACCTCAGCGGAACCCTCTTGTAGCCGCCTTTGCGCGGGCGTACACTGTGAAGCAACGCAGGTGGTCGGTCTCTTAACAATCGAGACAAGGGGGCTACCATGTCCGCTGCTTATTTCACGATCCGCTATCGCAGCGCCCTCCACCCCGACAGCGTGACCCTGATCGTCGAAGATGCCGCTGGCGACCATTTCATGTTAAATTGCCACCCTGATCATTGTCGCCTGACTCCGCTCAACGACTTCGAGCAGCTGCGACCGACGCTGCACCATCTGGGGTGGCACCATGTCCCCGAGGTGGCCCCCTACCCGCTCGATGCGTTACGCAGCCTGATGACCGGCGCGCTCGCTACCCACCACTTACCGCCGTTCCTCGAAGAGTCCGCACAACGATCCTGAGGATTTCCGCCGCCTGAATTATGACAACGACATCGGGCGCTATGCCGACGATCAACCTCGCCGGGCGGTACTCGTCCGCCCTTGAATGCCAGCGTCCGGTAACTACAGCATCGGCAGACTTCGTGGCGGGGGGCCGAGCGGAAAGGCCGCATCGATCGCATGCAGCTCCCCCTCGGTCA
>DATCMP010000802.1:0-1965 GCA_036563365.1 Thermomicrobiales bacterium | reverse complement strand
CCCGCGAATGGAAGATCAGCACCAAGATGGCCTTCCGCAACCTCGGTCGGGCGCGCGGGCGCACCACGACCACCCTGCTTGCCCTCTTCATCGGCGTCTTCGCGGTCGGCGTGGTGCTGGTGCTGGGGCAGGGGGTGCGCGAGACGATCAACGCCTTCATCGCCAATCAGATTCGCTACAACGTGATCGCCCTCGCTCCGCGTACCGAGGCCGACGCGGTGAATCGCGCCCTGGATGCCCTTGGGGGCGACATCAAGGCGCGGCAGACGGTCGAGGTCGCGCCACTGACCGCGCCGCAGGCGATCAACGGTCAGCCGCTCGGGCCGATCATCGCGGCGGACGATCCGCAGCGCCAGGGGCCGCCCGCGCAGGTCTTCGTGCGTTATCTCAGCGGTTTCCAGGGCTATGATCTGGCGAACGGCCAGGTGCCGCAGATCGGCACGCCGCCGGAACGGGTCAATGACGAGAATGGGCCGAGTGGGCGGTCGCTCAACGCGAGTGATGCCGGGACCGATAACGTGATCCTCGACAGCGCGTTGCGCGGCGCACCGACCAAGATGAAGGTCGGGGATACCTTCACGCAGACCAACCAGTTCACCGGGCAGGGCCGCACCCTCACCGTCGTCGGCTTCTATGCGGCGACCGGCGATGGCGTGAGCATTAATCTCAACCTCTCGCCAGTCCTCGGCTCGCTCGAAACGGTGCGCGCCCTCGGCGGGCAGGGTACGCAAGCGGTCTGGTATATGCAGGTGGAGAATGGCCGCACCGGAGCGGTGACCGACCGGCTGACGGAGGCGGTGCCGCGCGCCCAGGTCGTGAACTTCACCGATCTCGTGGCGCAGATCGGCCAGGTGCTCGATAACCTGCTGCTGATGCTGACGGCGATCGCCTCGCTGGCCCTCTTCGCCGGGATCGTGATCATCGCCAACGCCGTTGCCCTGGCGATGCTCGAACGGCGGCGCGAATTGGGGATCATGAAGGCGGTCGGCTACACCAGCCAGCGCGTCCTCGGGGTCGTGCTGATCGAGAACGGACTGATCGGCGGCCTCGGCGGGCTGCTGGGGATGCTGCTGGTCGCGCTCGCCACCTTCGCGTTCAATCGCTTCGCCGGGTTGAACATCGGCGTCAGCGTCGTCACCACCCTCGGCTTGATCGGCCTCGTCGCGTTCGTCGCGATGCTCGTCGCCGCGCTCGTCGCCTGGGGCACGACGCGAGTCAGGCCGCTTGAGGTGCTGCGGTACGAGTAACGCTGCGAAAAGTACGAAGTACGAACGACGAAGTACGAAGTAAAGGGTTATACGGGTAAGTGCCTCAACCGTTGGTGTCGGCTGAGAGCCAGTCGCTAACGACGTCACTTGCGAGCAAACCCTACTTCGTACTTCGTCGTTCGTACTTCGTACTTATTTCGACTCCTTGACAAACAAATCCCCCGGTGCTATATTCAACTGTGGGGTATTTGAATCTCTCGGAGTTGAAATGTCTGCCACTGGTGTCGCAACGAACAAGCTCGAGCCGAACGCCGTGGTCGCGGTCGATGTGGTCCTCTTCACGATCCGCGAGGCCGAGGCGATCGATGATGCCTGGCAGGTGTTGCTGGTGCAGCGCGACGACGCGGCCTTCGCCGGCAAGTGGTCGCTGCCGGGGGTGCTGGTGCGCGCGGATGAGACATTCGCCGACGCCGCACGCCGCGCCTTGCAAACCAAAGCGGGGCTCGACGCGACCGACTGGTACCTCGACCAACTCGGCACCTTCGGCACGCCGGATCGCGATACGCGCGGGCGGGTCGTCTCGGTGGCACACGTCGCGCTCGAGCGCGGCGACGAGCTGGAGCTGGCCCCCGGTGGCAGCGTGCTGCGGGTGGAGTGGGTGCCGGTGCGTCGCCTGCCTGGCGAGACGCTGGCGTTCGATCACGCCGACATGCTGCGCGTGGCGATCAACCGGACGCAGGCGAAGTTGCGCTACTCC
>DATCMP010000318.1:0-8396 GCA_036563365.1 Thermomicrobiales bacterium | reverse complement strand
GGTATCGAGGGCGAGGCGGGTTTTGATGGTGGTAGCCAGGGCGTCGGGTGTGGGGAGATGCGAGTCGGGAGTCGTGAGTCGGGAGTCGTGAGAGGGTTCGTTGAGGGTGATGGCCTTGATGCTGGCGCTCGCTTTCTCACGACTCACGACCCCCGACTCCCGACTGCGTACTAATCCGGTCGCTTCCAGGTACGCCTCATCGATCGAGGCGATCTGGACGATCGGGCTGGTGTCGTGCAGGATGGCGCGGAAGCGGGCGGAGAGCTCGCGATAGTAGGGGAAATCGCCGCGCAGGAAGATGGCGTCGGGGCAGAGGCGGCGGGCGTGGGCGACGGGCATGGCGGAGCGGACGCCGTGGGCGCGGGCCGCGTAGGTGGCGGAAGCGACGACGCCGCGTCCCTCGACCGAGCCGCCCACGATGACGGGCTTGTCGCGGAGCTCGGGGCGGCGCAGCACCTCGGCGTTGGCGAAGAACGCATCGAGGTCGATATGGAAGACCCAGCGTTCGGCCACGACGCTCTCCTTCTCGTGACGAAGAATCGGGTGAAGTACGAAGCCCCCAGACGGGTATGGCTACGAACGACGCAGTAAGCGCAAGTATACGCGCGAATCGCCGCGCTGTACGTATAGAACTTATGTTCTACATTGTAGGCGGGGTGGGACGGGTTGTCAAGGGTCGAGCGGGGTGATTTGTCGCGACCAGGAACATGACGCCGCCCTTTGCTGGCGAGCGCCCTGGCGGCATTGGCACCGCCATTGCGAAGAGCGCGGTGGGCGCGGCGACGCGGCGATCATCGGGGTGGGGAGCGGCCTCGCGACCGATGGCGATCTGGGCCGACTGTGCCGTTCGCGGCGGCGCGGGCGGGCCATGCAGGCGATAGGAGATGACGATGAGCGGGCAAGCTGAATCGCGCGAGCCGCAGACCGGGAGTGACGACGACGCCGGGACGACGCGGAGGGGACAGTCCACGCTCACCGAGGGTGGGGACGAGCGCCGACAGGCCGAGGCCGATGACGGGCGCGGGTTGGCCCTGACGGAGGCCGACACCGCGCCGGATGACAGCGCCCCCGAGGGGGTTTTTGGGCCGCCGAACTGAGCACCGTTCGCCCCGCAAGGATCGGGGGGCGACGACCGTGTGATGGGTAGGTTCGTTGGTGCTGCATTTCGTTGGTGCTGCATTTCGTTGGTATTGCATAGGGAAGCGCGGCCCCGGCACTGTGCCGGGGTCGCGCTCTGGCATACGGGGGGATGCGGGGTTCAATCGCCAACCCACACGCGCGGAGGCCCTGCCGCTGCGGGCGCGCGGCATGGTCGGCGCTAGGGATTATAGAGCAGGGCCAGGGTGGTGGCGGCGGCGACGAGCAGCAGGGGGCGCGTCGCGCCGCCACACTGGCCCTGCCGGTGAGGCAGCGCGCTGCACGCGGCGGCGAGCCAGAGCGACAGCGGCACTTCCCACCAGCCGAAGATGCCGTATTCCTCCCACGGCCAGTGGGAGACGTTGCCGGTTTGCGCGAGCTGATCCCGGAAGCCCAGGATGATCGCGACGGGGGCCACGATCGCGAACAGCACCGTGAACCCGTCGAGGACCAGCTGGCTGCGCGTGCGCCTGTGGCTTCGGGCGGAGATCACCTCGACCATCTGGCGCCTCCCGGACGACTGCGGGTCATGGTTTCACGAGGCGCGCAGCATAGCATGAACTGGCCGAGGATGAAGCTGCCGGCCTGACGCGAGGTAGGGCGTATGCGTGGGCGGTGGGTCGGCGGCTGAACCCGAGACTGCGCCCGGGACAAGCCCCGCTACCCTCGCAGGATACAGCCGCGCCTGCGGGCACTCACGCGCCGCGAAGTCCTGACCTTCGCAGGGTAAAACCGCCTGCGCGGGCGGGGTTCATTACGAGGCGGTGCTGAGTATGCGGCGTTGTCTCGCAGCAATCCCAGCCGCCGCAGGGCGACCAGTATGTCGCTCGGCGGAATTCGTGGCCCTCAAGGCGCGGCCTCGGTCGCCCGCCGGTTTCACCAGTCGCGCTCGCGCAGAAGCCTTTGGCCCTCGCTGGGAGCGACTTCCGGTGCGGTGCGGATGGCGTTAGGATAGGGTCGGCCCGGCACGGGCGTATTTGGGCCGGGACGGTGCGGCGGTGCAACGATGAGGAGCGGGCGATGAGTGGCGACGCGGGGCAGGCGGGCGAGGTGGCGCGGCTGCGGCGGATAGTGGAGGACCAGGCGTTCGCGATCGATGCGCTGGGGCGGCAACTAGACGAGGTGTTGCTGAGTCAGCGGCTGGCGGCGGTCGCGGAGGTGGAGGCGGTGCGGTTCACCAGCCTGCCGAAGCGGCACGAGCCGAACCCGACGGCGCAGGGGGCGGGGAATCCGCTCGTCATCGCGGCGTATGTCTTCATCCCGCAGGGGCTGGACCGGGCGGGCAAACACCCGCTGATCGTGTTGCCGCACGGCGGGGTGCATAGCCGGTTCGGGGCGGGCGCGGCGAATGTCGTGGCGGAACTGGTCGGCAAGGGCTACACCGTGATCGCGCCGGACTACCGGGGGAGTACGGGCTACGGGCGGGCATTCCAGGAGGCGATCGATTACGGCGGTCGGGAGGTGGACGACACGGCGGCGGCGCGGCGGTTCGCGCTCGAAGCGTACCCGTTCCTGGATCCGCGGCGGGTGGCGATCGCGGGGTGGAGCCACGGCGGGTTGATCGCGCTGTTCAGCATCTTCGTTGAGCCGGAGGCGTACGCGGCGGCGTATGTGTCGGTGCCGGTGAGCGATCTGGTGGCGCGGATGGGCTACAAGGGGCAGGGGTATCGCGATCTCTTCTCCGCGCCGTACCACCTGGGGAAAACGGCGGAGGAGGATGTGGCGGAATACCGGCGGCGGTCGCCATCGTGGCAGGTGGGGCGCTACGCGGGGACGCCGCTGCTGATCCACACCACGACGAACGACGAGGATGTCAATGTGCTGGAGGTGGAGCGGCTGATCCAGGCGCTGAAAGGGGAGGGGAAGCCGTTCGAGTACAAGATCTATCAGGACGCGTCGGGGGGGCATATCTTCAACCGGCTGGATACGGCGCTGTCGCGGGAGTCGCGCGGGGAGGCGTGGGCGTTTTTGGGCACATATCTCGGATAAGTACGAAGTACGAACGACGAAGTACGGAGTGAGAGGCGACGTGGGGCCTGCCCTCACCCCAAGCACGCACCCGGATGAACCGGGCAATGTCCGCTCGCCGGCCCCCCCCTAGCATTGGGGGCCGGGGGGGCTCCTACTCGTCGCTCGTAACCCGTCTCCCTCCCGGCCCTCTCGGTGTCGCTGGGTCGCCCCCTACTCGTCACCGGCCCACTGGCCCACCAGTCCCACTCGTCATCCCTGACTGAGGGTGCGGAGGAGGTGTTCGGTCGGGTCGTCGGCGGGGAAGAAGGACTCGATGTGGAGCTCCTGGAGGGTGATGTCCTGGGCGGTGCCGAGCGTGGTGATCGTGCTGAAGAGGCGGGCGGTCTGCGCGCCGAGGCGGAGGGTGACGGGGACGAGCAGGCCACCATGTTGGGGGGCGTCGCGGTCAGGCTCGCGCCAACTGGCGGGGACGCCGGACATGGCGCAGAGCTCGGCGACGAGGGCGGCGCTGGCGGGGTTGTCGGTCGCCTCGTGGCGGGCGCGGTGGAGCATGATCCGCGCGACGCTCTCCCAGTTGGCGACGAGCGGGCGCAGGCCCGCGGGGTCGAAGAGCATGCGGAGGATGTTGGGGCGCGGGGCGGGCAGGACGGTGTAGGGGGCGAGGGTGCCCGCGCCGCCGAGGGCCGCGACGCGCGCCCAGGCGGCGTTCGCCATGACGATCTGCCAGGTACGGTCGAGGGCGACGGTGGGGAAGGGGTCTTGCTGGCGGAGGATGAGGGCGAGGGCCTGGCGGATCGGGGCCATCGCGGGGGCGGCGAGGTCGGTTTCGCGGTAGAGCGGGGCGTAGCCGGCGGAGAGGAGGAGGGTGTTGCGCTCGCGCGGAGGGACGTCGAGGACCTGGGCGAGGGCGATGACCATCTCGCGGCTCGGCTGGGCGCGCCCGGTTTCGACGAAGCTGACGTGGCGCGCGGAGACGTTGGCCTCCAGGGCGAGGTCGAGTTGGCTCATCCGGCGAGCGGCACGCCAGTGGCGCAGCAGGGGGCCGATCTGGGGTTGGGGGATGGTGGTGGTGCTCATGGGCTGGCCTTTCTTTAGGGGGCGATGTTGATTGCCTGCCGGTAGCCTGGCACTGACGTACCGGTGCAGGGCTGCGACCACGAAGCCCTGCGCTTTGCGGGATACACCCGCCTGCGCGGGCTGGGGTTGTTGCGAGGCATAGGCAGGGCATGCGTAACGAACCCCACCGCCAGCCGCCCAGGCGACACCGCGAACGCCGTGATTGCCAGGGAGCGAGAAGGGCGTCGGTGCGGGATGGGACGGTAGCCCTCCTTGATGTTGGTGCCTTGTCGTCGGCTGCAATCATCACCCTCCCCACACGAAAGGGCCGCCGTTCGCCGAGCGGGTTGGAACTATTGTAGCGAGTACATGCGGTAATACGATTACCTCTGAGGTAATGGAGACGCTGGTTTGAGGTCACCGATGGGGGCGATCGGTCGGTGACGCGCGAGGTGGCGGGCATGGTGAGCGGGATGTTGTAACGCGAAGGACGGTGGTGACGTTGTGTTGACGGGGTACATGGATTGGGTGAGGGGTGACCATGTGATCTGTCGTGTTTTGGGGCGGTTTGTTGCCGAGGCGGTCGTGTTTTCGTAACACCGGATACACGAATGGGACTTTTGTATGGCAAAAATGGCTTGCGGCTAGGATATTTGGCGTGGTATGGTAGGGGATAACTAGAGTTTTTTCTATACGTACAGCACAAGCGCGGTGGTTGCGCGGATGAAGCGAGACGACAGTTTGGCGAGCGGTGTGGCAGGGGTGGGGCGGTTAGCCCCGGCCCGATTTGTCATAACCATACCAGACGATCGGTCCGCGATCGAGGTTCAGGGGCGATGAGTCACGCCGCCTTCATGCGCGATGCCGATCTCTTCCCCCGCGCCGTCTCCGGCGACGGGGAAGCGGTGCTGGCCCTTGTCGAGCGGTATGGCGCGCGGTTGGGCGGGGTGGCGGAGACGGCCGGGACCGACGACGCGGCGGCGGTGACGGCGGAGATCTTTGCGCGCCTGATGACCGGAGCCTTGCCGACGGCGACCGATTTTGCGACGCTGGCGGCGATGGTGCCGGACGTGTGCGGTGCGGTCGGTGATCTCCGGACGCCGAAGCACGGGCGCGGCGCGAAGCGGCGGCGCGTCCTCGCGCCGGTGACCGTCGAGGCGGTGGTGCAGCGCTTGTTGGCCCGCCTGCCGGAGCCGGAACGGGCGATGCTCGAAGGGATCTTGTGGCAGCGGGCGCTCGGCCTCGCGGCGGGTGCCGAGTCCGGGGCGCGACACGACGAGGTGACGACGTCCCCGCCGACCGTCGATGCGCTCGGGCCGCCCATCGACGGCGTGATCGTGCCGGACGCAGCGCTGGCGGCGTCGGTCGCCGAAGTGGCGGCCACCGCGCGACGGTCGCGGCGGCGCGGGCTCGATCGCTACGTCGAGGGCCGCTCGTCGGCGCGCTGGCTGGTGCCGCTGGCGATCGTGGCGACGCTGCTGGCCTTCTGGATGGGGCGCGGGACGCTGCCGACAGATATGCCGGTCGCGCCCGAGCCGCTCCCCTCGGCCTGGCCGACGTTGCCGCCGCGCACGACGCGCGTGGTCGCGCAAGTCGAACCGACGACCCCGCCGACGCCGACCGCGTTGGTCCCGGTGCCGGTGACGATCGTGACGCCGACGAAAGCACCGACCCCGCCGCCGACCGCGACGAGCGGGGCGGTCGCCGCCGCCCCTCCCGCGGAGGAGCCGCCGGTGTCGTCGGCGACGGATCCGGGGAGTATCGGGGCCGGTAGCGGGCCGCTGGCCGCCGCACCGCCGCTCGCGACGAGCGCGTCGCCGCCCCTCCCGACCGCGCCGCCCCTCCCGACGGCACCGCCGATGCCGACCGTGGCCCCGGCGACCGCCACCGCGCCACCGGCGACCGCGACCGCGACGGCATTGCCGCCGACACGGACGGTTGCGCCATCCCCTGCGGCGACGTCGACCGTTCCCGCGACCCCTTCGCCGCCGCCGACGACGGCGCAACTGGCGCTGACGACGCAGAGTCTGGGGTTCGGGGTGGAGGTCGGGCCGCGCGCCCTGGTCTTCACCAATCCGGGCCGCGATCCGCTGACCTGGCGGGTGGTGGCGGACAGCACCTGGATGGACCTGACCCAGACCTCGGGGACGCTGGCGGCGGGTGCATCGCAGGCGGTGGCGATCACCGTGACGCGGGAGGATCTGCCGACCGGGGCGTATAACGGCGCGGTGCAGGTGCTGACCAATGGCGGCGATGGGCTGGTGCCGGTGACGATGACGATCTCGCCGTCGAACACGACGGTCAGCGCCTTCGCCGAGCCGCCGACGCCGATCGGGGCGCTGGGCTGCGCGGCCCCGACGAGCTATCTGGTGAGCGCGACGATCGCGGGGGATCGGCCGCCGAAGAAGGCGGTCGTCTACTTCGCGATCAATGGCGGGACGCAGCAGACGCAAGACCTGACGGCGCAGGGGCAGCGCTACTCGACGACGCTGGGGCCATTCACCGAGCCGGGCAACGTCATCTATTCGCTGGTGATCACCGAGGCGGATGGGAACGTGGTGCGGTCGGCACCGTACACGCTGACGGTGACCGATTGCCCCAGTCGGGTGCGGACGGTGCCGGTGACGCCGCCGACGACGCAGCCGTTCGCGCTGGGCGGAGGCGGGCACAATATCTACACCTTCGCGGTGACGAAACCGGGGAGCCTGGTGGTGACGATCGCCTGGCAGGGGAACGCGACGCGGCTCTCGACGCTGCTGTATAGCCCGCGCATGCCGGATCAGCCGTTCGAGCAGCGAACGGGGGTCGGTTCGCTGACCTTCTCGTTCCCGGTGACGGAAGCGGATATCGCGGCGGGTGGGACCTGGGCGCTGCATCTGGTCAGCTTCGAGAGCGGCGACGCGACCGGGCGGCTGGACTTGAGCTTCGTGCCGGAAGAGCAGCCGACGCCGAGCGCCGCGCCACGGAACCCGCCCGGCCCGAGCCCGACACCGACGCCGCGTGCGACGCCGAGTCAGACGGTTGTGCCGAGTCCCACGGCGACGCCGAAACCGCAGCCGACCGCGACGCCGAGCGTGGCCCCCGCGCCGAGTGTCAATCCGGCGGGTGGGGCGGCGCCGCCGACGAAGGGGGCGTCGCCGGGGCGGTAGGTATGGTCTGGGACGCGGTGGCGTCGGGGGACGACCGGGGTTGAATCTCGTGAATTCGCACGGGACAAGCCGCGGCCAAGGGCTGCGGTCACGAAGCTTGCTTCAATGGATCGGTTTTTTCTCTGGTGCCGTGAGTGAAAAGCCAGCCGGAAGGCTGGCTTTTGCGTTGTGGCTGACGCTGGGATTCTGGTAATGTTGCGATGGGGAACGCTTATTGGGCGGCGCGCATCAGGATGATGACGGGGATCGGGCGGGTGGTACGTTCCTGGAGGCTGGCGAAGAGGGGGACAGCAGTCGCCATTTGCGCGGCGAGGCGGGTGCGCTCGGGTTCAACTGCGGCGGCGGCGTTGACCGGAAATGTCTCGGTGCCGACTTCGACTACCGCTGTAGGGTGGGCGAGGAGGTTGTGGTACCAATCGGGATCGGTTGGCCGACCGCCATTTGCGGCCATGATAATGAAGCGGTCGCCATCTGTCGTGTAGGCGACGGGGATGGTGCGGGATTGACCGCTCCGCGCGCCGTGATTGGTCAAGAGCAGGAGCGGGATAGCGGCGTATGGCCCGCCGACTTGCCCGCCGTTGGCACGGAATTCGGTGATGATCGCGGCGTTCGCCGCCTGTCGTTCGCTGGTGCTGGGCATGGTACGTTCTCTCCTACGGTTATTCGCTTGTAGGGGTGCAGTGTAGCATGACACTCATGCCTTCTCGTTGTATCGGTCGGCCTTTTTGCAGCGACGGATGGGCGGTGGCCTCTGGCTGGGGCGACGCACGGCGGCGTTGTGGTGGTTGTGCGGCGGGATAATGCAGGGCGACCGTTTGGGTAGTGGTGCCTATGCTTCTTATTGGAACGTGAGCCGCATGGCATGGCATCGGCCTTGCAAGATAGGGTAGGCCGCGCGACCGCGTCGGCTGCACCGGAATAAATAGACCGCGCATCGCGCGAGGAGTGCCACCATGCCGCAGCGCCAGCCGACGATTCTCCTCGTCGAGGATGATGAACTCATCCGCGACTTCACGCTCAATGTGCTCGCCGAGGCGGGGTATACGACCACCGTGGTCTATCATCCCGACGCGGTGCCGGGCG
>DATCMP010000795.1:0-10645 GCA_036563365.1 Thermomicrobiales bacterium | reverse complement strand
AGCGGCCCGAGGCCACTACCCCCATACGGGACATAGAGCGCGGTCAGGGCACCCCGCAGCGCGTTGACGTTGCCGCCGGGGTCGGTCTTGCGCGCTTGCAGCGCGAAGGTCTGGGTGCCACCATCGACCTGGAAGACGTATGAGCCGGCCATGCTGATCTCGTCGCTGGCGATATCCTCGTGGAGGACGGGGCCGAAGGCGTTGCCCTGGGCCTGCCCGAGCCGCATCTCGATGTCGCAGTTGACGCAGCCGTCGTTGATGTCGGCGATCGTGACGTTGCCGGTGACGAGGACGTAGCCGCGACCGGGCGCGGTGATCTCGACGAGCAGATAGTCGTTCCAGTCGCTGGTCAATAGCTCCGGCGTGCTGCGGCTCTTGCCGCCCAGGCGCACGAGTTCGTTGGCCGACCGCCCGTCCACCTCGGCGGCGTTAACAACCGGTTTGTTGGCCCCGAGGCCGGCGACCCGTGCCAGGAAGGAGGCCATCTCCTGCCGGGTCACGTTCTCCGTCGGACAGTATTGCTGATCGGGCACACATCCCTTCGTGATGCCGGCACCATAGATGAGATCGATGTCGTCGTTGTGGGGGCTCCCCGGCACGAGGTCGGTGAAAGGGTTGGCGGCGAGGATCGAGAGGGGGACGAGCGCGAGCAGGAGTGCGGCGCTCAGCGTTGCCAGGAATCGTGCGCGCGGTCGGCGTCGGCGCGTGTCGCGGTCGGCCAATCGCCGCTCTTGCCGCTCGACCCGCTCGCGCAGGGCATGCAACTCGGCGCGCAGATCGGCGCTTGCTTCATGCGGTGTTGGTGATGCCTCAGGGCGTGTCGTCGCCATTAGTCGCCATCCTTTCATGCGTACTTGCCATCTGTACTTGCTCTGGAATTGGCGCGAAATCGTTGTGCCTCCCGGTCTGACGTGACATAATCGTATTCTTGTCCGACCGCCTGCGCCCTCTCGATGCCGCTATCCGCTCGCAGGTTCCTCCGGGTTTGCCTGTCGCCCGTCGCCCGCAGGCGGGTCGCGCGCCGCCGCATCAGCCGCGTAAGCGCGCATCCAAGCTGCGGCGCGCGACAGCGACGTGACGAGGGTGCGTCGGCCCGACCCGACATGCAGGACCTCGACCCGCTCCCCATCCTCGAGCGACCAGTGCCGGATGAGGTATGCATCGTAGCGCCGCGCCATCAGTCCACACTCCCCTTCGCGCGGTGATCGGCCAAGCACCGATCGCTTGCGAACAGGATACGGGGCCGACCTGAGCCGCAACTGAAACAAACCCAAATCGATCCCGAATCGGCGGCTCGATCGAAGCGAGCGGCGCGGATATCCGTCGCGGAATGCGAGGCCAGGGGTCACGCGGGTGGGGTGCGTCGTGCAATGGTGCGTGAGGTGGGTGTTGTCAACGCGAGCGAGCGGCGTGGCGAGGAGATCGCCAGGGGACGCGTCTGTCCCGGGGCGACGTGCGGATCAGGCAGCAGCGTGTGTCGGCTACCACGGCCGTCCGCGACCATCACGGCTTCGATCGTGGCCGCGCAGTCGGCCCTGCGATACGCGCGGTGGAACTCACCGCGCACCGGGAATGCGGCGGCTGCGGCGGCGGTGCCCCCGCATCATCCCCGTTTCCCCCTGGTTCGGGGACATGTTGATCGATGCCTCGGCGCGACCGCGGATGGTTGCAGCAAGGAGACCATCAAGGACAAGACCAACTAAAAACCACGCCCCGCAAGCGGACGCGAACACGGCCCGGCCGCGAACGCATCGCCAGCACCGACCGGGTCTTTGCTACTCAGTACGGGGGGCGACGATGTCAGGCCAACAGGACACCGAGGAGCGCACCGACAAGTACGGTGGCGACGACGGGGCGATGGAGCACGAACGCGCCGAGATCACGCCCGGCGAAGACCCTGGGACGATTGCCACGCTGGTCGGCAAGACCCTGGCCGAGCGTAAGCAAGACAAGAATATGAAGACGGACGCAGAGAATCTCGCGTAAACCTACTCGCCTACACCGGGACGCCCCGACAGGTAACTATCCGTCGGGGCGTCTTGGTGGGTTCCCGTGGGGCTCAGCCGCGCCGCTCTTCCTCCAGCTCCTCCGGCGGGTCCTCCTCGTGTTGCGGCTGGGCCTTTGCTTCGTCGTCCGCCCCCGGTTGGCGGTCGTACCCCTCGATCGTGCCCGCCTCCTCCGACATACCTTCCTCGCCCTGTCCCGATCGGTTGCTCCGCTCCGTGCTCATCGTCGCCTCCTCGCGCTTCATGTCATGCGTTGAATATCCAGGCGCAGCATCGGTGCCATGAAAAACCGGTACAAAAGTACTATGCTTCCGGCCCTATCCGTAGGGGGTCGGCTACGTAATATTGGGTATGCAAGCAGCTTGTGGCGAGCGCGCTTGGCATCCTCCGGTGCGGGCGGTGTGGCTGGCACCGCCCGCCCTTTTCATGGGCAACTTGCCTATTCCCATCACGAACTCGCCTCGCCCCATTAACACGCGCGGCTCCCACGGCGCGACGCATCCCCAGCACCCCACGGCCAATCGCGCTCTATCTCGGGTTACATACTCCGTTCAGCTGCTAGCCCGCGGCCCTTTCACGCTCCGTAGTTCCCGTCGCAGCCGCGTCGTCTCCATCGCATCCACGGTCCACATCTGCGTGTCGATCGCCACGCCATAATCCCGCCGGGCGCTCTCGGGGCTGACGAAGCCGTTGCGAACATCCTTCAGGACGCGGTCGGGGTCACGATCGAGGGGATCACCCCAGCCGCCCGCCCCGGCCTGCTCGTGGCGGAAGACATCGCCACGGTAAATCGTGCGGGTGAATTTGCCGGGGAGGGCCTCTTCCTGAGGGGTGCCGGGGTTGAGGGTGTTGCGCCCGAGGCGACCGGGACCGCCACCCTGCAGGCCGTAGGGCGGAAACGTGCAGCGATCGGCGCGTACCTGGAGGACGCCCTCCTCTTCGAGGAAGCGGTAGTCGCGGCGCACGCTCATCCCGCCCCGGAAACGGCCCGCGCCGCCAGCATCCCGGATGAACTCGCAGCTGAGGATTTCGAGCGGCGTCTCGCGCTCGCAGACCTCGGCGGGCTGCGCGGCGAGATTGCTCATCAGATTGGTGTTGCCGTCGAGCCCGTCGGCCCACGGGCGACCGCCCCAGGCCGAGGCCAGGAAATCGACGTAGACGAAGGGGCGGCGCGCGGCGTCGTACCCGCCGACCGAGATGCCGGTGTTGCCGCCGTCCGACGCGGCGAAGACGCGATCGGGCAGCATCCGCGCCAGCGCCCCGAAGCAGCAGTCCACCATCCGGAAGCCGGTCAGGCCACGCGCGGCGCAGGCGGCGGGCGGCACGGCGTTGGCGATCGTGCCGGGTGGGGCGACGACCTCGATCGCGCGGAAGAAGCCCTCATTGTTCGGGATCCCGGCGGGCAGGATGGAGCGGATGCAGGTATAGGTAGCCGCCTTGGTGAACGAGAACGTATTGTTGATCGCCCCTTTCACTTGCGGCGACGAGCCGGTCCAGTCGGCGATCAGCCCGTCGCCGCGCTTCGTGAGCCGCACCCGCAGGGGGATGGGGCGACCGTAGTCCACGCCGTCATCATCGATGAAGTCCTCGAAGGCCCACTCGCCATCGGGGAGCGCGGCGAGGGCGGCGCGCGTCAGCCGCTCGGCGTAGGCGATCAGCTCCGCCATATATTCCCGCACACCCGCGACCCCGTATTTGGCGATCAAGCCCAAGAAGGCGACCTCGGCGATGTGGCAAGCGGCGAGTTGCGCTCGGAGATCGCCCAGCAGCCGGACCGGCAGCCGCACATTTTTGTCCAGGAGGCGGAAAAGCGTCTCGTTCGGCTTCCCCCGATCGTAGAGTTTCAACGGCGGGATCCGCAGCCCCTCCTGATAGATCTCCGTCGAGTCGGAGGCGTTCGACCCCGCGACCCGACCGCCGACGTCGGTGTGGTGGCAGATCGCGACGGCCCAGGCCACCAGCGCATCCTCATGGAAGATCGGGCGGAAGACGAAGATGTCGGGCAGGTGCATCCCGCCCTCGAACGGATCGTTGAGGCAGAAGATGTCGCCCGGTTGCACCTCACCCGCGTAGCGCCGCAGGAGTGCCGCCATCGCGTCGGGGACCGCGCCGAGGTGGACCGGGATCGTCAACCCCTGCGCGACCATCCGCCCCGCGCCGTCGCAGAAGGCGGTCGAGTAGTCCATCACATCCTTCAGCACCCCCGAGTAGGCGGTGCGGAAGATCACCAGCGCCATCTCGTCAACGATCGAGTTGAGGGCATTCTTGAAGATCTCGAAGCGAATGGGGTCGCGCAGGGGCGTGGTGTCGGTGCTCATCGATCTGCCTCCGCTGTGCCGGTAACATCCGTGCAGGGCAAAGGCACCGGCTGTAGCGCCAGCCGCCCTTATCCCAGGGCCAGTCGCAGATTCCCCAGCGCATCGCGCCGGATCGTCGCATCGGGCGGCACGACGGTCGTCGCGTCGTATTCCTCGACGATGATCGGGCCGGGCTGCGGCGCTGGCCCGATCGCGTCGCGTCCCACCACCGGCGTATCGTACCACCCGATTTCCTGCCCGAAGTATGCCCGCCGCGAGTGTTGTTCCTGCCTGTCGGTCTGCGTCTCGCCGTTCCCTCCCAGCCGTTCGGGCAGGCGCGGCCCATCCGTCAGGCCGCGTGCGACGAGACGGAGGCTGACCAGTTCAGCCGGTTCATCATCGCTGGCGCGGTGGCCGTAGGTGCGCTCGTGCTCGCGCCCGAACGCCTCCTCGATCGCGGCGAGGTCGGGCTCGGCGAGCGGGCCGCGCGGTACGGGCACGGTCAGCTCAAACGACTGGCCGTGGTAACGGAGATCGGCGGAGCGGACGAGCGCGACGCGGTCGGGCGCATACCCTTCCGCCGCGAGTTGCGCGACCGCCTCCGTCTCCAATGCGGCGTAGGCGGTGCCCACCTCCTCGACCCTCGCCTCGCGGATGGGCCGCAGGAAACTGCGCGAGAGGTGGTGTTCGACCGCGCTGGCGAGGAGACCCACCGCCGAGAAGACGCCCGGCAACGGCGGGATCAGGACTTCGCGCATCTCCAGGGCGCGGGCCATCGCGGCGGCGAAGACCGGCCCGTTGCCGCCGAAAGCGCAGAGGACGTAGTCGCGCGGGTCGCGCCCACGCTCGCTGGAAACCGCCTTGATCGCGCGGATCATATTCGAGACGGCGATCAGATGCGCGCCGTACGCCGCTTCCGCGATCGGGAGGCCGAGCGGCGTGGCGATGCGCGCGGCGAGCGCCGCGTGCGAGAGGTCGGCGTGCAGGCGGGTTGCGCCGCCGGCGAGCCCGACGGGGTTGAGGTAGCCGAGGATGACGTTGGCGTCGGTGATCGTCGGCTCGGTCCCCCCGAGGCCGTAGCAGGCGGGGCCGGGCATGGCCCCGGCGCTCTGCGGCCCGATCCGCAGCGCGCCGCCCGCGTCGAGCCAGAGGAGCGAGCCGCCCCCCGCGCCGACCTCGGCGAGATCGATCGCGGGGGCGCGGAGGAGATAGCCGCCGCCCTTCAGGAGGCGCGAGCCGATCATGATCCCGCCGCCGACCTCGTACTCGGCCGCGCGCCCGACCTCGCCCCCCTCGATGATCCCGGCCTTCGCGGTCGTGCCGCCCATGTCGAAGGTGATCACGTCCGACAGAGCGAGCCGCCGCGCGAGGGCTTGTGCCCCGACGACCCCCGCCGCCGGGCCTGACTCGACCATCAGCATCGGCCGGGCGACCGCCGCCTCGGCACCCATGATCCCGCCACTCGACCCCATCACCAGCAGGGGGGCGCGGACGCCGATCGCGCCGAGCCCCGCGCCGAGGCGATCGAGATAGCGCCGCATCACCGGTGTGATGTAGGCATTGACGACCGTGGTGGAGGTGCGCTCATACTCCTTGATCTCCGGCAGGATCTCCGACGAGAGGCAGAGCCCGACGCCGGGCGCGTTGCGGGTCAGGTAGTCCCTGATCAGCTGCTCGTGCGTGGGGTTGGCGTAGCTGTTGATCAGGCAGACGGCGATGATCTCGACGCCCTCGCGGAGCAGGTGGTCCACGGCAGCGGTCAGCGAGCCCTCGTCGAGCGGGCGGACGACCTCGCCGCGCCAGTTCAGCCGCTCGTCCACCTCCGTCCGGAGGTAGCGCTCGACGAGCGGGGGCGGCTTCTCCCAGGCCATATCGTAGAGCGCGGGCATCCGCAGGCGGCGGATCTCGAGGACATCGCGGAAGCCTTTGGTCGTGATCAGGCCGGTCCGCGCGCCCTTGAATTCGAGGATGGTGTTCGAGGCGACGGTCGTGCCATGGACCACCTCGCCGATCGCGTCCGCCGCGATACCCCACTCGGCGAGCGCCGCGCTGAGGCCGTCGATGATCCCGCGCGCGTAATCGTCGGGGGTCGAGGAGACCTTCTTGACGAAGACCCGCCCGCCGTCCCCCTCATCGCCGACCATGACCAGATCGGTGAAGGTGCCACCGATGTCTACCCCGACGCGATATGCCGGTTGCCGCCCCGCCATCGCTCGTCCCCCGCTATGCTGTCCCCGAATCCTGCCGCGGCAGTATCATCGCGGGTGGGCGGTCTGTCAATCGGCGATCCCCATCCGGGAGGCCCGCGAAGTTAGGGGTACAGCGCGCCTAGAGGAGCGGGGAATTTGGTGTGATGAACCGGATCGCGCGCCGTATCGATACGGCCCAGGCCGTCGGCAGGGCAGCGCTGGGCGGCGGCATGCCGCCGCCCAGCGACGAGCGTTACGGTAATCGCGTCCCGCAGTAAGCGCGGGCGTACTGCCCGGGCGTCCTTCCGCCCGATTGCTAGGCGTCGCGTGCCGACCGCCACCCATCGATGAAGATCTGCCAGCGCTGCACGCGATCCAGTCGCAGGATCCCATGCGCGTACCACGGGTCGTGACGCAACGTCGCCCGCACCTCGGCCTCGTCTTGCGCCGTGACGATCAGCAGCGCGCCACCCGCGTCCACCAGCGGCCTGCCCAGCGAGATGAAGCGCTCGGCGACGAGCCGATCGATGAACGCCGCATGGGCATCCCAATGGGGCTGCTCGCGCGAATCCCGGGCGAGATCGCGATACGGCCCCGCTTGAGACAGGACCATGAATGTGCTCACGGTCGGCCCCTCTGCATCTACCTCGGGCATTTCCCTCGAAGCGGTCATCACCTCCCCCTCTCCGTCGATTCTCTCGTCGCGGCCTTGTCGGCGTATCACCACTATGGCAGGCTATGCGGAAGGAGCCGCTCCGCAATTCGCGCGTATCGTCTTTATCTTGTGCACAGGTCGGTGAGGACGTGACGCTGGGACTGGTGCCGATAGTTGCTGGAGGAGGGGATGTATCGCCCGACGGCCCGCGTGCTCACCGCCCTCGAACTCCTCCAGATCCGCACTGTCATCGGCGGCGCGGAACTCGCGACGCGTCTGGAAGTCGATGCGCGCACCGTCCGCAGCTACATCACCATGCTGCGCGATATGGGTATCCCGATCGAGGCGCGGCCCGGGCGTCATGGCGGCTATCAGCTGCGTCCCGGCTTCCGCCTGCCGCCGCTGATGTTGACGAACGATGAGGCCATCGCGATAACGCTTGGCCTGCTCTTCTCTCGTCGCGTCGGGCTGTCCGACGCGGCACCCGCGACCGTGGGCGCGCTGGTGAAGATCGAGCGCGTGCTGCCCGAGGCGCTGCGGGCGTAGGTCCGCGCCCTGACAACGGCGCTGATCGTCGATCCGCCCGATCCGTCGTCGCGTAACGTGGCCTACTCGCCGAGCCCACCGGCGACCACGCTCCTCAGCCTCGCGACGGCGGCGACCGACGCTGGTGACGCTGACCTATGGCGATCGGGGCGGGGCGATGACGACGCGCCCGTTTGACCCCTACGCGGTGGTCTACCCGGCGAACGCGGCCTGGTACACCGTCGGCCACTGTCATCTGCGGGGTGCCGTGCGCGTCTTCCGCATCGACCGTGTGGCTCGCATGGAACCCCTGGCTATCGCATTTGACCGCCCCGCCGATTTCGATCCCCTCGCCTATGTGCAACGGTCGCTCGCGCTGCTCCCCGCGCGCTGGGAGGTGGAACTGATCCTCGAAGCGTCGCGCGACGAGGCGGCGCGTCCCAACGCGCCGCCTCGTCGTGGCCGTTACCGAGGAAGACGAGCGGGTGGTGCTGCGCTGCACCGCGACCGATCTCGATTGGCTGGCCCGCGCTCTGGTCGGCATGCCGTTCGCCTTCCGGGTTCGAAACCCGCCGGAATTGCTCGACGCGCTGGAGCGTGTCAACCTGCGGCTCGGACAGATCCTTGCGGCTTCGCGCACTCCAGACCGGACATGAGCGCGGAACCGGCCCGGCAGACGTGTTTGCGCTACTGGTGCCCCTTCGATCATCGACAGCATCAGGCACGGGCGGGGGCGCTCTTTCGCGCTGGTGTTCGCGCGGCAGAGCGGGAAGGACGAGCTGATCGCGCAGCTGGTGGCGTATCTGCTGACGCTCTACCAGCGGGCGGGCGGGGGGATCGTGCTGGGGAGTCCAACGCTTAGGCCGCAGTCGGAGATCAGCAGGCGACGGGCGATGGCGTGGCTGGGGAATCCGCTGACGGGGGGGAGCGCGTGGAGCTGGGGTGGGCGTTGGTGGGGGCGATCGAGAGCGGGTGGTTGAAGGAGTACGCGGACGATGGCGCAGAGGACACGCGGCTGTTCTGGTGGTCCTGCCCCGTCTGCGTGAGTGCTGGCGAATGTTATGGAGCCTGGTGAGCTGGTACTCTAGCCGCGTCGTCGTCGTGGCCCCGCCGCCAGGAGGATCGTGATGCTGCGCCCCCAGCCGTTGCCGCCCGTCCCTGCCGACACCGCACGGATCGCCCGCGCCGCGTTTCCGAAGGGCCACCCGTATCTCCATGCGGCGGACGAACTCGGCGAGGTCTTCACCGACACCATGTTCGCGACGCTGTTCCGGCGGCGCGGGCAGCCCGCGCTGGCCCCGTGGCGGCTCGCGCTCGCGACGATCCTGCAATTCGCGGAAGGGCTTTCCGACCGCCAGGCCGCCGACGCGGTACGCGCCCGGCTCGACTGGAAGTACGTCCTACGGCTCGAGCCCGACGACGCGGGCTTCGACGCCTCGGTGCTGTGCGAATTTCGTGGCCGTCTCGCCGCGGGTGGGGCGGAGTGGCTACTCTTCGAGGCTTTGCTCACGTGGGCGCGCACGCGGCAGTTGCTCAAAGTGCGGGGGCAGCAGCGCACCGACGCGACGCACGTGCTCGCCGCCGTCCGGGCGCTCAATCGCCTCGAGGTGGTCGGGGAGACGCTGCGCCACGCCCTGGATAGTCTGGCGGTGGCCGCGCCCGACTGGCTGCGCCCCCGGTGCCAGCCGGGGTGGTCGGCACGCTACGCCCGTCGCCTGGAGGATGCCGACCTGCCCAAGGGCCAGGTGGCGCGCGAGGCGTTCGCCGTGCAGGTCGGGGGCGACGGCCACGCGCTGCTGGCCGCCGTTTACGCGCCCGACGCGCCCGCGTGGCTCCGCGAGATCCCGGCGGTCGAGACCCTACGCCGTGTCTGGGTGCAGCAGTTCCGCCTCGACGAGGGGACGGCGCGCTGGCGCGCCGCCGACAATATCCCCCCGGCCGCCCTCTTTATCGGCTCACCCTACGACGCCGACGCCCACTACGCCCGTAAAGGCACCACCTCCTGGGTCGGGTACAAGCTCCACGTCACCGAAACCTGCGACGACGACCTGCCGCGCCTCATCACCCACGTCGAGACCACGAGCGCGCCGGTCGTCGACGCGGCGGCGCTGCCACTGGTCCATCAGGCGCTCTCCGGGCGCGACCTGCTCCCCATCGTCCAGTTGGTGGATTCCGGCTACCTCGACGCGCCGCAGATCGTCGCCGCACGGGAGGATTACGCAGTCGCGCTGCGCGGCCCGGCGCGGCCAGACTATCAGTGGCAGGCACGTGCGCAGAATGGCTTCGCGCTCGACGATTTCCGGCTCGACTGGGCGCGCCAACAGGCGACTTGCCCCGCCGGGCAGACCAGCATCAGCTGGCGACAGCGCCCCGATCCGGCGGGCAGGGACCTGATCTGGGTCAAATTCTCGAGCAAGGATTGCGCGCCGTGTCCGAGTCGCCCCGCCTGCTGCCGCGCGCAAGGCCGCTCGCCCCGCCGGACCCTCTGCCTGCGCCCGCGCGCGCAGTTCGAGGCGCTCCGGGCCGCCCGCCAGCGCGAGTCGACCGCCGCACTCGGCGAGACCTACGCGCTCCGCGCCGGTATCGAGGGTACCCTCGCTCGCGGCATCCGCCGCTGCCGGCTGCGGCGCACGCGCTACCGCGGGCAGCCCAAGGTCCAGCTCGGCCACATCCTCGCGGCGGCTGGCCTCAACTTCGTGCGCCTCGGCGAATGGTCGCTCGGCATGGCGCGACGGAGACCGCCGCGTTCCCCCTTCGCCCGCCTTCTCGCCGCGCCCGTCGCCGCCTGAGTCCAGAGATCACCATAAGATTCGCCAGCACTCACGTATCCACGGCTCTTCCGCGAATTCCGTGCAATTCGCCGCTGCTGCGCGTACGCTTGCCACTTGGCTTGGGAAAGCGGGGGAGGCGGCGTAGCAGCGTGTATAAGCTAAACGGTGTGGTGATCGAGCGCATCGCGGAGGAGGGCGAGCA
>DATCMP010000787.1:0-10731 GCA_036563365.1 Thermomicrobiales bacterium | reverse complement strand
GATCGGTCGCGCGTTGGCGGCGAAAGGACCGAGCGCGCTCCTTTTCCCGCGCGACATCGGTGCCGAGTCAGACCGCGCGGCATACCTCGATGCGCTCAATGATCTGGGGCTGCTGATCGGCGCGACCAAAGAAGATGGCGTCTTCGGCGGTCTGGTGACGCAGAACAATTCGCAAGGCGCACTCGATCTCGGTATCATGCCCGAAGCCAGCGATGTCTTGCCCTTCTTTGGGAAAACACCGAGCGCTATGTACCTGCTCGGTGTCGACCCGCTAGCCGATGGCGATGCGGCGGCGCTCGACGGGGTGGATTTTCTGGTCGTTCAAGATATCTTCCTGACCGAGACGGCGCGGCGCGCCGATGTCGTTTTCCCCGCCGTCTCCTGGGCGGAGAAGGACGGCACCTACACCAATCTGGAGCGGCGGGTACAGCGGATCCGCCCGGCGGTGCGGCCACCTGGCGAGGCCCGACCGGACTGGCGCGTGCTGCGCGACCTCGGGAAGCGGCTCGCGCCGAACGGCTTCGCCTTCACCTCGCCGACCGCAGTGTGGCAAGAGTTAGCGGCGGCGACGCCTGCTTACGGGCAGCTTTCGTATAGCGCGCTGTCGCGTGGCGGTGAGCAATGGGCACTCCCACACGTCGGAGATGGCAATGGCGGGGGGCGGTTCACCTTCCGCTCCGGTAGCACGGGGGGAGGGAACGGGCGATGACGGGCGGCGACGTCATCGAGGCGGTCGTCAAGAGTGTGATTATCATCATCGCGCTCCTGACCGCCTTCGCCTACATGACACTTTACGAGCGGCGGATCTTGGGCCGGATTCAGGTCCGCAACGGCCCCAACCGGGTTGGGCCGGCAGGGCTGTTGCAGCCGGTCGCCGACGGGGTTAAGCTGGCCTTCAAGCAGGCGATCACGCCGCGCGGCGTCGATAAGCCGCTCTATCTCCTCGCCCCGGCGATCTCGGTGGTGACGGCCCTCTCGGCGTTCGCGGTGATCCCGGTCGGGCCGACCTACAATATCTTTGGGCGGGCGATCCCCTTCCGGCTGGCCGACTTCAACGTCGGCCTGCTCTTCGTGCTGGCGATGAGCTCGCTCGGAGCGTATGGGATCGTGCTGGCGGGTTACTCATCGAACAACAAATATTCGCTCCTCGGCGGCCTGCGCGCGGCAGCGCAACTGATCTCCTATGAGCTCTCGTTGGGTTTGTCGCTCGTGGGGATTCTGATGCTCTCCGGTTCGCTCAGCCTGACGACGATCGTCGATAGTCAGTCCAGGGGCTTGTGGTACGTCATCCTCCAGCCGATCGCCTTCGTGATCTTCCTAATCAGCGCGATCGCCGAAACGAACCGCGCGCCGTTCGATCTGGTCGAGGCGGAGCAAGAACTGGTCGGGGGGTATCACACCGAATACACCGGATTACGGTTCGCGCTCTTCTTCATGGCCGAATATATCAACATGGTGACGGTGAGCGCCCTTGTCGCTACCCTCTTCCTCGGCGGCTGGCGCGGCCCGTTCGACCTCCTCAGTGGCCCCTGGTGGCTGCTGATCAAGATCATCGCCGTCCTGACCTTCTATGTTGTGCTCCGCGCGACCTTGCCGCGCCTGCGCTACGATCAGTTGATGCGCTTGGGTTGGCACTGGCTCCTGCCGCTCGCCCTGCTGAATGTCGTGCTGACCGCGATCGGGATAACATTGTTTGGAGGGTAGTAGTCAGTAGCCGGTAGTCAGTAGTCAGTTACTTGTTCATGGCGTTCCTCTGTTTACCCAACGGGCATTCGCCACCAACGCCACACTGACTACTGGCTACTGACTACTAGCTACTCCCAAAGGGGTATCAATGGCTACGTTCCTACAGGGCTTGCGCGCCTACGCCAAGGGGTTCGCGACGACACTCGGCTCGGCCTTCAAGAAGCCGATCACGGTGCAATACCCCGAATACAAAACGCCGGTGCAGACACGGTTCCGCGGCAAGCATATGCTGATGCGCTACGACAACGGGCTCGAACGGTGCATCGGCTGCTCCCTCTGCGCGATCTTTTGCCCGGCGCAGGCGATCTACGTCGAGGCCGCGGAAAATACCGACGACGAGCGCTACTCGCCCGGCGAGCGCTATGCCAAGCGCTACGACATCAATATGATCCGCTGCATCTATTGCGGCTATTGCCAGGAAGCGTGCCCGACCGAGGCGATCGTCCTCGGCCACGAATACGCCTTCTCCGATTACACCCGCGAGGCACTGGTCTATACCAAAGATATGCTCCTCGTCCCCGACCCGCGCAAGGTGTCGGTCGGCGCGGGAGCCGATTAGCCAGGGCGGTGGGCGATGGCAACGATCATCGAAGAGATCAGGCAGCCGGGCGACCACCCGACCGATCCGTTCCGATACGGCTGGCGCTATCGCCAGTCGTTCGATGCGGAAGGCACGCTGGTCATCGAGCAGATACCGCTCACCGTGGAAGATCTGCTGCACCCGCAGGAGGGCGATCAGGTGACGCACCGGGCCGAGCACCAGCGCCGCCGCCGTTATCTCTGCGACGTCTTCGAGGGGCAGTTGCGGCACGATCCGACAGCGGTGGTGCTCGATGACGTCCGTGTCGCCTGGGATGTCCCCGATCTCGGCGCACATGGCCCGGACATCGCGGTTATCCTGGGAGTGCGCGAGCGGAAGAACTGGTCGACATTCGACGTCACACAGGAGGGTGTGCGACCGGCGTTGCTGATCGAGATCACCTCGCCGGAGACGGCCAGCATCGATCGGTCGGTCAAGCTCGAAGAGTACGAGGTGGCCGGGGTGTCGCTGTACGTCATCGTCGATGGCGTCTCACGTCGGCGAGATACGACGCTACGGATCCTCGCCTACGAGTTGACCCCGGCTGGCTATCGTCCTGCCAGCCCGAATGAACGCGGTTGGTTTTGGTTAGCACCGGTAGGCGTATGGCTCGGCGTCATGGATGGGGAGTTGGCCTGTTTCGATCGGGATGGCCGACGGTTAGACGACTTCGTCACCCAACTCGATCGTGCGGATGCCGCCGAGCGACGAGTTAGCGAACTCGAAGCCGAAATCCAACGTCTGCGTGAGGAGCGCCAGTAACGCTACTTTGTGACGGGCTGCACAAAGCGCGACGAATGTGCTAGGCTACACCCGGCCAATGGGGAGGCCAGCGTGTAGGTCCGAGGGGAAGGGACGGGGCGGATGTTCCTCTTTCTGTTGCTCGCAGTCGTGGCAGTCGCGGCGAGCATCGCGATGATCACGGCGCGCAACAGCATCCATAGCGCGCTCTTTCTCGTGGTCGACTTCTTCTGTCTGGCGGTCCTCTACCTGACCCTCAACGCCGAATTTCTGGCGGCGGTGCAGATCGTCGTCTACGCCGGCGCGATCATGGTCCTCTTCCTCTTCGTCATCACGCTGCTTAATCCGGGACGCGAAGAGACCGCCGATCGACTCGGCGGCCAGCGTCCTTTTGCCCTGGCGCTCGGCTTGGCCCTCCTCGTTGAGATTGCCCTACTTCTCCGCACCGAGGCGGTGCGCTCACGACTCGGCGATTTCCCGGCGGCGACCTCGTTCTACGAACAGGTACAAACCCATATCAACGGCACGCCGACGGCACCGATCGGCAATGTCCAGGCGATCGGGATCGAGCTTTTCACCACCTACTTGCTGCCATTCGAGGTTGTCTCGCTGGTCTTGCTGCTGGCCGTCATCGGCGCGGTGGTGCTGGCGAAGCGCCAATTGCGCTGAGTAGGCGTTCTGTCGCCTAATATCGGTACTGCACGTTGCTCACCGATCCGGAGGATTGATGGCCCCGCTAAGCTATTACTTCGTCCTGAGCGCGGTCCTCTTCACGATCGGTACGATCGGCGTCCTGATCAGGAAGAATCCGCTGATTATGTTCATGTCGATCGAGCTGATGCTGAACTCGGCGAACCTTTCCTTCGCCTCGTTCGCGCGGGCCAAAAATCTCCTCTCGGGGCAAGTGATCGCGTTCTTCGTCATCGCGGTGGCGGCGGCGGAAGTGGTGGTTGGCCTGGCGATCATCGTCTCGATCTTCCGCTCACGGCAGTCGGTCGACGTCGATGACGTCAGTATGCTGAAAGGCTGAGGTCGGGCGATGGAACTGGTCTGGCTCTGCCTGCTCTTCCCCCTGGCGGGATTCGCGATCAACGCCCTCTTCGGCGCGCGGTTGCCGCGCCGCGCGCATGGTCTGCTCGCCACCCTGGCGATGCTGCCGGGGTTCGTCGTCGCCTGGATCGTCCTCGCCGATTTGCTCTCCTTGCCGCATGATGCGCGACACCGCGATCTCATCCTCTATAACTGGGTCCCGGTCGATGGTTTCAGCGCCAACTTCGGCGCCTGGCTCGATCCGCTCTCGGTCCTGCTCCTACTGATCGTCACCGGTGTCGGTTTCGTGATCCACCTCTTCGCGATCGGCTACATGGCCGAGGAAGTGGAGGGCCAGCGCCGCTTCTTCGCCTACCTGAATCTCTTCGTCGTGGCGATGCTCGTGCTGGTCCTGGCGGACAACTTCATGTTGCTGCTCGTCGGCTGGGGTGGGGTCGGTTTCGCGTCGTTCGCCCTGATCTCGCACTATTTCTATCGCGAGGAAGCGGCCGACGCGGCGGTGAAAGCATTCGTCGTCAACACCCTCGGCGATGTCGGGATGATGCTCGGCATCTTCCTGATGTGGGTGACCTATGGCGCGGTCGATTTCGAGACGGTCTTCCGCAACGCCGGGAACGCGCAGACCGGGACGATCACCGCGATCACGCTGCTGCTGCTCGTCGGCGCACTGGCGAAGTCTGGTCAGGTGCCGCTGCATACCTGGCTCCCAGATGCGATGGCCGGACCGACGCCGGTCTCCGCGCTCATCCACGCCGCGACGATGGTCACGGCGGGCGTCTACCTGTTGGCCCGCTCCTGGCCGCTCTACGAACTCGCCCCCGCAACGTTGACGACGATCGCGTGGATCGGTGCGTTCACCGCGATCTTCGGCGCGACGATCGGGCTGGTGCAGACGAATATCAAGCGCGTCCTCGCCTTCTCGACGATGAGCCAGCTCGGCTACATGTTCCTGGCGGCGGGGGTCGGCGCGTATAGCGCGGCGATTTTCCACCTGCTGACGCACGCCTTCTTCAAGGCGCTCCTCTTCCTGGCAGCTGGTGTGGTCATCCACGCGATCGGCGGCGAAGAAGATATGCGGAAGATGGGCGGCTTGCGTGACAAGGTGCGGATCGCCTGGATTGCGTACGGGATCGGTGGACTGGCGATCGCCGGTATCCCCCCCTTCTCGGGCTTCTTCAGCAAGGACGAGATCATCTACTCGGCGTTCACCAGTTCGCGCGGCAATGTCGTCCTCGGCTTGATCGCGCTGATCACCGGCGGACTGACCGCGTTCTACGTCTTCCGCGGCTTCTTCCTAACCTTCTACGGTGTGCCACGTTATGAGGTCGGAGCCGGGCATGGCGACACGGCACACGGTCATGGTCACGGCGGTGACGGTATCCATCAACCGGGACTGGAGATGCGGATACCGCTGATCGTCCTCAGTGTGCTGGCGATCGTCGGCGGCTGGGTGCTGATCCCGAATGCGGTCCACCTCTTCGAGGAGTATTTGGAGCCGGTCTTCGCCTACCCGACGGAGTTCAATGCGCCGGTTCACGCGGCTGGCGGCGCAACCTACTGGACGATCGCGATCATCGCGGCGTTGCTCGGCGTGGCCGGTATCGGCGCGGCCTATTACCTCTATGTCCTCAAGCCCTCCCTGGCTGCTAATCTGGCGCAACGGTACGCCGGGATCCACCGGACCCTGTTCAATCGTTACTACGTTGATCAGCTCTATGACAGCCTCTTCGTGCGCCCGACCCAAATACTCGGTCGCGCGCTCAGCAATGGCTTCGAGCGCGTGCTCGATGGGGCGGTCAACGGGCTCGGGTATCTCGTGCGCGAGGCGAGCGTGACGATGCGCGAGGTACAGACGGGCTATGTGCGGAACTACGCGCTGTTGATCCTCGGCGGAGCGGTCCTGCTGGTCGCCTACGTCCTCTTCTCGGGCGCGTAACAGTGGCAGTAAGGGTGGGACAAACGATGATGAAGCGGACAGAGCGCGCGAGAGGCGAGGAATGAACGGGTTACCGGTCCTGTCAATCCTGATCTTCCTGCCGATCGTGGCGGGGGTCATTTGCCTCCTCCTACCGGGGAAGAGCGACGATCCGACGATGCCGCGCTTGCTCGGGCTTGGCGCGTCGCTGCTGACGCTGCTGATCGCCATCCTGGCGCTGATCGACTTCATGCCGGGCTCGACCGGTGTACGCCTCGAAGAGCGCGCGTCCTGGATTCCGCAATTCGGGATCAGCTATCACCTCGGCGCGGACGGGCTGAATATCCTGCTAATCGCGCTGACGGCGATCCTGACGCCTCCGGCGATCCTGGCGTCGTGGAATGTCCTGAGCAGCCGCCCGCGCCTCTTCATCGGCCTGATCTTGCTCCTTGAAGGGACGATCATCGGGGCGCTCTCCTCGCTCGACCTGATCCTCTACTTCGTCTTCTGGGAAGCGATGCTCATCCCGATGTACCTGCTGATCAGCACCTTCGGCGGCGCGCGACGCGGGTACGCCGCCCTCAAGTTCTTCATCTACACCAGTGTCGGCAGCCTGCTGATGTTCCTGGCGATGCTTTACCTCTCCTTCGCCCACTCGTCGCGCGTCGCGAGTGCCGCGCCGTCGTTCGACCTCCGCGACCTGATCGGGACGCAGCTCAGCACCACGGAGCAGCGCTGGCTCTTCCTGGCCTTCGCGCTCGCCTTCGCCATCAAGCTCCCGATCTTCCCGCTCCACTCCTGGCTGCCGGACGCCTACAGCCAATCCCCCGTGACGGTGCTGGTCCTGGCGACGATGCTGGTGAAAGTTGGAGCGTACTCGTTCCTGCGCTTCGCCATCCCGCTCTTCCCGCAGGCGTCGAGCGAACTGATGCCGATCCTCGCGGCCCTGGCGACGGTGGGGATCATCTACGGTGGCCTGGTGGCCGCGGCGCAGCGGGACATGATTCGCCTCCTCGCTTACTCCAGCCTCGCGCACCTGGGTTTCATCGGGCTCGGCATCTTCGCCCTCGATACGCGCGGCGCGCAGGGCAGCCTCTTGCAGATGGTCAATCATGGCGTCAGCAGCGGCGCGCTCTTCCTGATCGCCGGGATGATCGCGGCGCGCGTGGGGACATTCGACATCGCCGCGCTCGGCGGCCTGGCGAAGCGCTGGCCGATCCTCACCGGCACCTTCGTCCTCGCGGCCTTCTCGTCGCTGGGGCTACCCGGCCTCAACGGCTTCGTCGGCGAGTTCCTGATCCTGCTCGGCACCTTCCGCACGCAGCGCGTCCTCGCCTGCATCGCCACCTTCGGCGTCCTGATCGCCGCGATCTACGTCCTACGCCTCTTCCGACGCACGATGTTCGGCGTGGGGCGCGGCCCATCCGCCGGTCAGTCGCTCGTCGCGGGCGATCTATCGCCGCGGGAAGTGGCGACCCTGGCCCCGCTGCTGCTGCTGATCATCTGGATCGGCGTCTACCCCAGCCCTTTCTTGCAGCGGACCGAAGGGGCGGTGCGCGCCACGATCAACGCAGTACAGGCTCCGGCACCCGCCACCACGGCCCTGACCGTCGGCGCGACGGCGCTCACGATCACCGAGGCCACGACACGCTAGCCGAGCCGCCAGGGCGACGCGTAGCACTTGATCTTCGACCGATATTGGGGAGTAGCGGCGCGTGGTAGACATTATCGCACCAGAGGTCGATGCCGGGGCACTCACCCCGCTCTTTGTCATCGCGGCGGGGGCGTTGATCGTGCTGCTGCTCGATCTCTTCATGCCGCGGGAACGCCGCTCATTCCTCGGCTACTTCGCGTTCGGCACGACCCTCGTGGCGATCGCCACCTGTGTGCCACTCTGGAACAACGGCCGCTTCGCCTTCTCCGATATGGTGCGGGTGGACAATTTCGCGATCTTCTTCGCGATCGTCACCCTCTTCGCCACCGCCATGTCAATCCTGTTGGCGATCGATTATATCCAACTCGCCGATATCAACCTCGGCGAGTATCACCCGCTCGTCCTCCTGACCGCGGCCGGGATGCTCCTGCTCGTCTTCGCCAACGACCTAGTCCTCTTCTTCATCGGCCTGGAAGTCCTGTCGATTGGGCTTTACATCCTCGCCGGTTTCGCGCGCGGCAACCGACGCTCCGAAGAAGCGGCGATCAAATATTTCCTGCTCGGCTCCTTTTCGTTCGGCTTCCTCGTCTACGGCACCTCGTTGATCTACGGGGCGAGCGGCACGACAAACTTCACCGCCCTCGCGACGGCGTTGGCCGACGATCAGGTCCGCACGAGCCCCTTCATGCTCGTTGGCTTGGCGTTGGTCCTGGTCGGCTTCGGCTTCAAGCTCGCCCTGGCCCCGTTCCACACCTGGACACCGGACGTGTACGGCGGCGCGCCGACGAGTGTCACCGCCTTCATGGCGGTCGGGACCAAAGTCGCCACCTTCGCCGCGCTCATCCGCCTGGTTCTCGCCGGTGTACCGGACCTCCGCGAGAGTTGGGCACCGGCCCTCTGGGCGCTCGCGGTGATGACGATGCTGGTCGGCAACCTCGCGGCGGTGACCCAGCGCAATATCAAGCGGATGCTCGCCTATTCGAGCATCGGGCAGGCGGGCTATATCCTCGTGGCGGTCGTCGCGGCCGACAGCCCGCGTCGCGATACGAGCGGCGATGCGGTGCAGAGTGTCCTCTTCTACCTGCTGGCCTACACCTTCATGAATCTCGGGGCGTTCGCCGTGGTGATCGCCCTGGCGCGGGCCGGTGCAGAGCACCTCGATCTGAACACCGATTACACCGGAATGGCGCGGCGGCACCCGTACCTCGGCGGCGCGTTGGCTATCTTCATGCTCTCACTCGGTGGAATCCCGCCGACGGCCGGTTTCATCGCCAAGCTGACCGTCTTTCGGGCGGCGGTGGCGTCGGGTTACTGGCCGCTGGCACTGATCGGCGTCGTCACCAGCGTGATCGCCCTCGCCTACTACCTGCGCGTGATCGTCCTGATGTATAGCCGCCCCAGCCATGAGCAGGAGCAGGAACATGAAGTAGCGCGGACGCCAGGCGGCATTCCGGCCCCGCTGGTCGTCGTTCTCGCCATCTGCCTGCTCGTGACCCTGCAGATGGGCATCTTGCCCGCCTTTTCGCTCGATTGGGCGCAGCAAGCCCTGTTCGTTATCGCGCGCTAAGGAGCCTTACCCGAGGCGAGCTGCCGTGGCCGATTGCCCGGGAGATTAGCATCGATTGACTCTGCCGGTGCCGCCGACTATACTTGCCGCTGCGAACGGACTTGCGGGGTGTAGCGCAGGGGTAGCGCGCGGCGTTTGGGACGCTGAGGTCGCTGGTTCAAATCCAGTCACCCCGATCACGAAAAGAACGGCGGGCGGTGGAATTTCCACCGCCCGCTGTGATTAACCAGAGCAAGCGTCGACGGTCGTTAAACGCGCCCACCCCGGTCGCCATTATGACTCGGGCGCCGATCCGTATAGGCGGCTCGCTCGCTGCGACTGGTTGCTTGGGGGCTATCATCGCGTGTACTGCGCCGCGCCGCCATCTCGGCCCCGGTACGCACGACCCGATCGACTTGTTCGACCTGCTCACTCCCGAAGATTTGTGTAATGATACGACGGAGGGTGAGGACCATCGTTTCCCTGCCTTCCTGCCCATTTCAGCGAGCATTCATCGAACCGCAACACGGGCGTCGCCTGTCCGGTGAGCGGCACACCTCTAAAGCGTCGGGAAGCGCAAAATCGTTCCCTCAACGGGGGGCATGACAGGAGCAAGCGGCCGATGGCTGATCAGACAGAAGGGGCGATCACCTTTCTCCAGTTGAGTGACACCCATATCCTCGCCGATGACGACGAGCTGCTCGGCGTCCGCCCCGCCGCACAGCTACGTCGCACCCTCGACCGGATCGCCGGGCTGGCGATCACGCCGCAGTTCTGCTTAATCACCGGCGACCTGACGCACGATAGCGGTGAGGTTGGCTACCGGCGCTTGCGCCAATTGCTCGCACCGCTCACCGAACGCGGCATTCCTATCCTGGTGGGCCTCGGCAATCACGACCAGCGCGCGCCATTTCGTCGCGGCTTTCTCGACGAGCGAGGCGACGACGAGAGGCGCTACTACCATGCGCGCAGTATCGGTGGGCTGCGGATCATCGTCCTCGATTCGCTGGTGCCGGGCGCGATCCACGGCGAACTGGGCCAGGAGCAACTCGCCTGGCTGTCAGCCGAACTGCGCCACAATGCCCCCCAAGGCCGCCTGATCGCCCTACACCACCCGGTCGCCCTGGTAGGGCTGCCGTGGCTGTCAAACGACCTTTTGCGCGATGCTGACGACCTAGAAGGGATCTTACGCGGGCACGATATCGTTGGTATCCTGACCGGCCATTGCCATACGCCGAGCGCGGCGAGCTTCGCCGGGACACTCGCGACGACCGCCCCGGCTGCAGCGTTCCAGTTCGTACCCGGCACCGCCCTGCTGACGACAACCGGCGACAGCGGCTTCAACCTCTGCATGATTCAGGATCGCAAGCTGCTCGTCACCCCGATCTATAGCTGATCCCTTATATGACCACTGGTGCTAGCTCAGAGGCAGAACTCGGCGAGCGAGAGATGCGTGTGGCCGTGCCGGTCTTGGCAGAGGCCGTCCCAGTCGGCGAGCA
>DATCMP010000768.1:0-6373 GCA_036563365.1 Thermomicrobiales bacterium | reverse complement strand
GCCGCGAGTTCGCCGGCGAGGCGCGTCGTCACCTCGCGACCATAGGCCGTGGCCCGGCGCGTCCCGACGATCCCCAACGCCAGGTCGTCGGCGGGTGTCAGCGCCCCTTTGATGTAGAGGATCGGCGGCGCACCGGCGATCTGGCGCAGGCGTGCGGGGTAGGCCGGATCGTCGCGGGTGAGCAGCGTTACCCCAGCCGCCTCGACACGCGCCAATTCGCGCTCGAGATCCCAGGTTCGCTTTGCAACCGTCAGATTCGCGCGCAGAACCTCGCCGAGCCCGGCACGTTCCAACTCACCGGGGGTCGCGTTCCAGGCGCGCGACAGGTCGCCGAAATGGTCGAGCAGGCGTTCGATCCGCGAGGGGCCGATCCCTTTGGTCAGGTGGAAGCCGAGCCAGGGCAGACGCGGATCGCTCACAGAGACCTCATCGCGGATAACAATACCGATGATAAAGCGGCAGCGCGCCAACACGACGGTGGTTATACGGTCTGGGCGGGGTCGGCGTCAATCGAGCGAGGACAGGAAATCGTGGGTGACACGCGCGCGAATATACGGGAGAGTTTCGGGATCGATGAAGCCTTGCTCGGCGGCGTGCTCGGCGGGCAAGAGGGTATCACGCGCGAGCAACAACGGCACACCGAGGGTCGCGAGATCAGCCGCGATGGTCGCGACCTCACCGGCGCGGGCGCGCGAGTGGACATGGCGGATATAGATAGCCCGGACTCGCCCCGGGTGTGCACGGGCCAGATCGCGATAGATCTCGGGGTCGCGCTCGCCGCTATCCCCGATCAGGATGAACGGCAACGTCGGATAGAGATCGAAGAGCAGTTGCACCCGATCGCGCTTCAGCTTCGGCAAGCTGGTCCCGGCGAGGAGCGCCCGGCTCCGTCCCCACGTTTGCAAGAGCAGGGGGCCAGGCGGGAACCCGTGGGTCTCGATAAATTCATCCAGGAGATCGTAGAGATTCCAAGGACTGTTGGAGACATAGAAGAGCGGATTCGGCCCTGCCCCGGGCAACCCGTTATGCAACGCGTGGTAGAAGGCCGCGACCCCCGGGAAGGGGACGCGGGTCTGCGCGCTGTTGAGCAAGACGATGCGCATCATCGTGAGCAGATCGGTCACGCCGGTACGGATGATCGTGTCATCAACATCACTGATCACCCCGAAGTCCGCCTCCGGCGCGGGGATCAACGCCTGCCCGGTGGCGAGTACCGGCCCTTGCTCGGGGGACTTGGGGGCGACCAACTCCAAGGGGATGAGGTGCCAATCCCGCAGGACGGCATCCGCTAGCGACGGCAGCAAACGAAACGCAAAATAGCCGTTATTGTCGGCGATGGTTTCCAACTGCTGACCGGCGAACTGCGCCCGTATCCGTGCCCCACCGATCTCGTGACTATCGAAACGGCGATACATGTCGCGAAGATTCCGCCACCCTGAACTGAGAACCGCATGGCGCGTGATCCCTTTGTCTTCGACAACGCGACCGCGCAAATGGAGCAGTTCCGAGGTGCCATACCCTCGATATGGCACGATCTGGATCGGATCGACCTGATCAAAATACCATTTTAGGCCCAACTGATTGGCGCGAGCCCGCCGCCCGAGTTCGACCAGACTCGCAATCAGTACCCTACGCCAGCCCCGCATCGTAGCAGCCCCCATTTCGTTGCAGGCAGCAGGGCAAAACCGGTGCCACAACTCGGCGCGCGGGGGAAGGATAATACTTGCGTCAGATTATTGGGTAGCGTCGGTGAAGCCGTGCTCGTGCGGCAGCGGCGTTACCTCGACGGACTCACTGCCGAAGCCCGTGTGCAGCGCCGTGACGATGACAGTGGTGCCGACCGGTAACGGCGCGGCGTGGCTCGATTTGGCGGCAACGGTGACGAGTGGTGGGGAGCGCCGCATCGCGACCGCACCGGTGCGCCCGGGCTCGATCGTCACGACCACCGCCCCGACCCCGCCGACGAGCTCATCGAACGCCACGCGGCGCTCGCTGGCGTGCCGGGCGATGCGCGCCAGCAGCCCGAAGAGGACGACGCTGAGGGCCGCGAATAATCCGGCGGCCAGCACGCTCCACCCCGACCCGAACTCGAAGAGACGAAGCGCCAATACCCCGGCACCGCCGAAGCAGGTGACCCCGGCGACAACGAGCGTCGCACCGAGGGGGATAGGCCAGGAATCGTCTATTCGTTGTGCCCAAATAGTCAAGGCGATGGTGCCGATTAGGCCAACGCCGAGGAGAACCAGATAGATAGCCAGAAGGGTGTCCACGCCGACACTCACCGTTGCACAACCTCCCCCGGTGTTTGGCTCGCCTCAATCCGGCTGTGGCTATATCTACGCGCCATCAGCGACTTTGTTTCCCGCGCATACCGACCATAGAGGCAGGGGCGGTTGAGAAAAGGAACAGACCATCCATGAGATCGTAACCATCGCTGGCGCGCCAGAGCCCGAGCCCCGCAATGCAACCTCCATGCCCGTGGGTTTCGCTCGGACAATCGGTGCGACGGTAGGTTTTGCGAGAGGTAACGAAAGCACACCGCCGAGGCGCAGAAGGGGATCGACGTGGGGGGTTCGTGGCCGTATCTTGCGCGCTCACCCCTCGGGCGGGGTCACGGCTTCCTTCGCGCGCGCGCCAAGCGAACGCTCGTCCCACGTTTCCTCGACCGACCGACCGTTGACCTCACCGAGCGGCGGGAGCTCGGCGAGGCTGGCGAGGCCGAAGTGCCGCAGGAAACCGACGGTGACCGCATACTCGACCGGCTGCCCGACCGAAGTACGGCGCCCGATGGCCTCGATCAGTTCACGGGCCAGCAGCGTCTGGACCACGCCGCTGCTATCCACCCCACGGATCGACTCAATCTCGCCGCGGGTGACCGGCCCGCGATAGGCGACGATCGCCAATGTTTCAAGGGCAGCGGGCGACAGGCGCTCGGTCCGACTCAAGCCGAGGAAACGCGCGATCAGTCGCGCGGCGGAAGGGACGGTCGTCAGCGCGTATTGCGTGCCGTGACGCTGTAAGCGCAGGCCCTGACCGGAGGACTCCAGCACGCGATCGAGTTCGTCCAGCGCCGCGATGATCGCCTCGACCGATACACCGACTCCTTTCGCCAACGCCTCGGCACTGGTCGGCGCGGCGGCGACGAACAGCAACGCTTCGCAGAGCGCAGGAAGGCTGAGCCCATCGGGCAATTCGACCGGGGCGGGTATCGGGGCCGCCTCGGTGGGGAGCGGGTGCGGCGCGGGGCCATCACTGTCAGTCATCGGCGGCGGCCTCGTCCGTACCGCCTGCGGTCGGCTGGTCACCTTTAACAAACGGTTCACCCCCTAGGGGCTGATCGCTGAGGGGTTGATCGTCCGCGATCACAACGACAATATCGCCGAACGGGATCGCTTGCAGCGCGTCAACGCGACGACGACGGACGAGTTCGAGGATCGCCATGAAGGTCGTGACCACCTCGGGCCGCGTGTGGGCATCGCGCACCAGGCGACTCAGCCGGACATCGCCGCGCGGCCAGGCGAGTAGCCGTTCGAGAACGCGCGCGGCCATCTCGCCGACGCTGATCCGGGGGATGAGATTGAGGACACGCGGCGCGACCGGTTGGCGGGCGAGGCGACGATGGACCGCGCGGAGGAGATCGAACGGCCCAGCCGGGGCCAGCGTGATCTCCGGCACGGCACCGGCAGTCGCGTGCGCGGGGACGGTGAGCGGCGCAAACGCGCGCAGACCGGCACGGTCGCGCAGCGCCAGCTCGCCCGCCGCCCCCTTGATCTGTCGATATTCGATCAACTGCCGCACCAGATCATCCTCGTCCGGCGGTATTTCGGAATTTGCGCTCGACACCTCGGACGCGCGCGGGAAAAGGCCGCGCGTCTTCAGCAACAAGAGGCGCGAGGCAACCGCTGCGAACTCCGCGAGGAGGGCCGGATCGCTGTCGGGTTGGGCCGCGATATACGCCACGAACTGATCGGCGACCAACGCCAGGGAGATCTCGGTGATGTCCAACTCTTCGCGCTCGATCAGCCGCAACAGCACATCCAATGGACCCTCGAAGCCGGGTACGCTGCACGCATAAGCGAAAGGCAGGAGTTGCGCGCCGCGTGTCGCCATCGACCCGCTCATGCGGCATCCGGCAGGGTGTTATACCGTTGGACGTTATGCATGATCATCGGCATCTCGCAAAAGGCGCAACAACTGCCTGAATTCAGCCTCACGCACCTCGCGCCCCGCCCCATCGCCCTGATGCGCCGCGATCAACGCGCAGGCACGATCGGAAGCGCCGAGGCGCGCGGCCCAGACCGCCCCGATGGCGGGATGGTGACGCAGCAGATAATAGCCACGCAATGGGCCACGACCCTGTCGCCTACTTACCCGCCTCCACAGGCCAGGGGCGACCTTTCCCAGCAAAACTTTCGTCACCCGATGGGCCAGTCGCACCCGCCCTAGTCCGACGGGATCAACTTTCCCGAGATCGTGCAGGAGCGCCGCGACGAGCAGATCTGGGTCACGCAGCCCATCATCGAGCAAACGCCGCGCCACACGAACCGCGTGGCGCTGATCGGCCGATGACATCAACCGGAACGCGCTGAGCTGCCCGGGAGTTAACACCGCTTCGGCGAGTGCGCGATCGCGCATCGCTACCCACGGAGCCAGCGAACGACCCAACTGCCCGATACGATACGGCGCACGCGCGATCAACGACACAGGCACTCACACCACGAAGAGTGTCAATTCTGGGGGCAGTGTGGCAGAGCAGCCCGGTATGAGTCAAGCAACGATCCCTGTTTGGACGTTCACAGGTGCGCATAACGAGGGGCTACACATCATGCAACTTTGTCAACCGATTCAGAGCGTCAACAATCGCACGCTTAGGTATATGTTATTAGCGCGCCATTATCGAAACGACGATGTCCATCAAATCAACCATCGGGATACCAAAAATAGCGCACCTATTCCCGGTAAAAGTCCCCCCACGACGAGATCGAGCCCTCCCGCCACTATTGACAAACCAGCAAAGTCAACTACTATTTGGGCAATCTGTACGTACACCTTTGCTGGTTTACGAGCAGGATGACAGTCGAGCGCTGGTGACGCTACAGGATGACCCCCACGTTTAACGCTCTTGGACATGCCCCCTAGCGAGCCCATCTTGGGCGTGATGATACGGCCAGCAAACTCGGTTCTGGCCAGGCCACGCAACAGCAGGAGGACCAATGAAGGCAAGCTATCTGCGCGGTGTCGCCATCCTCGTATTGCTTGGCGGACTCTGCGGGAACCTCACGGTGCCGCACGCGAGTGCCGCGGCGCTCGCGGTGGGCGGGACCGTGGTTGTCGCAACCACCGAAGGCGATCTCTTGGCGTTGCGTAGCGGTCCGGGTGTCGGGTATTCGGCGCTGACCGCCTTCGCGGCGGGGACGGAGTTGGCGGTGCTCGACGGCCCGGTCGCGGACGACGAGGGGCGTCTTTGGTATCAGGTACAGGGAGCGGGCCTGGTCGGCTGGAGCGCCGCAGAGTGGCTCGCCGCGCCCGGTGCGGGCAGCGGCACCCGCTATATCGGCGGCACCGAGGGCGGTGCAAACCTGCGCGACGAACCGACCCTGTTCAGCAACATACTGCTCACGATCCCGGAGGGCGGCGCAGTTATCCTCCTTGGGAATGGCAGCTACGCCGATGGCCTCGACTGGTCCCTGGTGAGCTATGGCGGCACGACCGGCTGGGTGGCGGCGGGCTTCCTCGGTGGGGTCAGCGCGGGCAGCGGTGGGGAACCGGCCGTCACGTCGGTCGCCGTCGCACCATCCGGCGGTGCGGGATTGAGTGTTGGTGGCAACGCCCAAGTTGTCGGCACCGACGGTTACGATCTGCGCGTGCGCGACGGGATCGGCCTCGGTGCGCCGATCTTCTCGACGGTCCCATCCAATGCGGTGGTAACGGTGGTCAATGGCCCACTCGCCGATGAGACCGGTGCGGTGTGGTATGGGATCGGCTATGACGGCCTTTTCGGTTGGGCCGCCGGTGCCTATCTCAGCCCGACGAATGCTTCGGCCAGTCGCCGCTTCCAAGGGGGCGAGGGTATGGTGGGCTCCTATGGTGCCGGGCCGGTGGTATCGAACCCGGTGCGCGGCCAGGCGATCGTCGCGGAGGCGCTGCGACACCTCGGCGCACCATACGTCTGGGGCGGTACCCAGCCGAGCGGATGGGATTGCTCGGGGATGATCCAATGGCTCTACCGGAATGTCTCCGGCTTGATGATCCCGCGCGTCTCGCAGGACCAGTTCTGGTATGGGACATCGCTCCGCCCGGACCAAATCGAAGCGGGCGACATCGTCTTCTTCTTCGATCCCGATGGGCCGGGGATCACCCATAACGGGATCGC
>DATCMP010000767.1:0-8354 GCA_036563365.1 Thermomicrobiales bacterium | reverse complement strand
GCAACGGGGTATGGCCCCGTTGCACGGGCACGTCCTAACGTAGACAGGATGGTTTAGCGCGCTTGGTCCCCCTCGCGGCTGCCGGTGAGCGCGTGGCGGATAACCCCCAGGATCGAGTCGCGCGTGGCGCGGCGCGGGTTGATCTGAACATTGCCGCTTTTCATCGCGTCGGTCGCGATCCGCTCGACATGCTCCTCGGTCACCCCGACCGCGCCGAGCGTGGCCGGGATACCGACATCGGTGGCGAGGCGGCGGACGGCGGCGATCGCCGTCTCTGGCGTGACCTGGCCAGCGGTCGGCCCATCGAGCGCGACGGCGACGTCGATCAGCCGATCGCCGCAGCCGATCGCGTTGTACTCCAGCACATAGGGGAGGAGGATCGCGTTCGCCACGCCGTGCGGGGTGCCGACATAGGAGGTCACCGGGTGGGAGATCGCGTGGACGATCCCGAGCCGGTTCTGGGCGAAACCCATCCCGGCGAGGGTCGCCGCGATCGCCATGTCGGCGATCGCGGCCCGATTGGCGTTCGCCACCGCCGGGCGCAGCGACCGACCGATCAGGCGGATCGCCTGCAGATCGAGCGCATCCGCGAACGGCTGGGCCGCGCGATTGGTGTACGACTCGATCGCGTGGGTGAGCGCATCCATCCCGGTCGCGGCGACCAAGGCGGGCGGCAAGCCCAGGAACAGTTCGGGGTCGACGATCGCCACGGCGGGGATGGCGCGCGGCGAGGCGATCGACATCTTCCAGGAGCGCGCATGGTCGGTGATCACGGCGAACGGCGTCACCTCCGCGCCGGTGCCGCAGGTGGTGGGGATGCAGACGAAGGGCGGGAGATCCGCCGCGATGAGTTCGGGTTTCCCCTCGTAATCGCGGATCCCGCCGCCATTCGCGATCACGATCCCGGCCGCCTTGGCGACATCCATCGGGCTGCCGCCGCCGATCGCGACGAGCGCATCGCAGCCGTTGGATTGGTAGGCGGCGATGGCGGCCTCCACCGTCTCCACGCTCGGGTTCGCCTCGACGTTATCGAAGACCGTCGCGTCCAGCCCCGCCTCGGCGAGGCTGGCACGCGGGCCGTCGAGGAGTCCGGCACCGATCACGCCGCCGTCGGTGACGATCAACGGGTGGCGCGCGCCGAGCGCCGCGAGTTCGCGCCCGAGCGTCGCCGCCGTGCCGAAGCCGAAGCTGACGCGTGTCGGTGCCTGAAAAAGATACTGCCGATCGAGTTCCATCCGGTCCCTCATCCCCCGCGTTATGGTCGCTCCCCGAAGAGGGTCGTCCCCGGGCGCAGGTATTTCGCCAGCGCCTCGTCGTTCACCTCGATCCCGATCCCGGGCTTGTCGGTCACGACGACATGCCCGTCCTGGATGACCGGCTGATCCTGGATCGTCAGCTCGTCCCAGCCCTCGTAATCGATCCAGTGCCACTCCATGATCAGGAAGTTCGGGATCGAGGCGCAGACGTGGGCCGACGCCATCGTCCCCAGCGGGCCGCAGACGTTGTGGGGCGCGAGCGGCACGTAGTAGACCTCGGCCATGTTGGCGATCTTCCGGCATTCCGAGAGGCCGCCGCACTTCGGGATGTCGGGCATGATGTAGTCGACCGCCTGCTGCTCCAGCAGATCGCGGAAGCCCCAGCGCAGGTACAGATTCTCGCCCGAGCAAAGCGGGACCGGCGAGCAGCGCTTCACCTCGCGCATCGCCGCGATGTTCTCCGGCGGGACCGGCTCTTCCAACCAGAGGAGCTTGAACGGCTCCATCGCGCGGGCGACCGCGATCCCGCTGGCGATGTCGTACCGCCCGTGCATGTCGATCGCCAGATCGATCGAGGGACCGACCGCCTCGCGCACCGCCGCGACCCGCTCGGCCATCCAGGCCACCTCGCTCGGCGAGGCGTGCCAGTTCCAGGCGTCGGTGCGGAAGCCGGCCTCGCGCTCGTCCACGTCGAATTTGAGCGCGTCGAAACCGAGCGCCACCACCTCCTTCGCCCGCTGCGCATAGGCCTCGGGCGAAAAATCTTTGCCGGCGTGGCTATCGCAGTAGAGGCGGACCCGGTCGCGGAACTTGCCGCCGAGCAGCTGGTAGACCGGCACCCCCAGAATCTTCCCGGCGAGGTCCCAGAGGGCGATCTCGATTCCGGTCATCGCGGTCACGGTCGCCCCGGCCATCCCGCCGTTGAAGAGTTGCGAGCGGCGCATCTTCTCGTAGAGGGCGTCCACGTTCAGCGGATCTTCCCCGACGAGCACGTCCTTAAATGAGTGGATGATCTGCGGGCAGCCATCGGTGCCGTGGATACACTCGCCGTTGCCGACCACACCCTCGTCGGTGTAGATGCGGACATAAGTCGAATAACCGTGACCTGCGATCTCCGCCGTGCGGATGTCCGTGATTTTCACCCGTTCCTCCCTGAACTCGCTATCTGTGGTCCCTAGTGCGGGATTTGACGACCTGTTTCTCGTTCGTATTCTGCTGCTTTCTCCGGGACAGGCGGGTAGTAGTCCGGGATACTGCCCCCCGCCTCGACCTTGCCGCGGATCCAGAGTTCCAGGTGCTCCTTCGCGGGCCCGACCGAGGCGACATACTCGGCCTGTTCGAGCGGCATCGCGACCATCCCCTCGTCGTCGGCGAGGATGATATCCCCGGGGATGAGCTGCACCCCGGCCATGTTGATCGGGACGTCATACGCGACCGGTACCATGTCGCGCCCGCTCGCCGAGGGGTGGACGGCGGCGCAGTAGATCGGCAACCCGACCGATTTGACGTAGGGGGTGTCGCGCACCGCGCCGTTGATCGCGGCGGCGAGCGCCCCCCGAACCTTGATCCGCGTCGTCAGGATGTCGCCGATGATCCCGGAGGTGCGGACACCGAGGGCATCGACACAGAAGATGTCGCCCGGCTCGAGCGACTCGATCAGCACGATCTCGGGGGAGGCCAGGCGTCGCGCCCGGGCCACCGCGATCTCCTCGTCTGTGGTCGGCACCTGCTCGGGGCCGCGCCGCAGCAAGTACTGGCAGGTGCGCGCCCGCCCGACGAGCCGTCGGCCGAGGCCGAGTTCCAGCAGCGGGGCTAGCCCTTTCATGTACGTGTTGCGCCAGCCCCGCTGCTGGAGCAGGTGGAATGCCGTCGCCGTGCTGACCTGGGCCAGATCCGCCCGGATCGCTCCCAGCCGCGCCTCGTGCTCCGAGGTCCAATGCAGTGCTGCCATGTCGCTACCTCCCACACCGATCCCACAACGTTCTCGCGGTGACATGGCCGGGCGGACCGATCCGCCCTGGCTCGGCCTATCCTAGCGGGCCGCTCGCCGTGCGTGGCTATTCCTTGACGCCGCCGAGCGTCAGCCCCTTGATCAGGTAGCGCTGCGCGACGAAGACGAACAGCAGGGTCGGGATGAACATGATGACCCCCGCGGCGGTCATCGAGCCCCAATCCACGCCGTACTCGAGGACGAACTTCGTCAGCCCGAGCGGGAGCATCTGGGTATCGGTGCGCGTCGAGAGGATCAGGGTGATGAGCAGGTCGTTCCAGGTCCAGAGGAACGACAGCACCGCCGTCGCGGCCAGCCCGGGTTGGATCAGCGGGAGCGCGATCCGCCACAGCACCCCGAGCGTCGAGCAGCCATCCACGCGCGCCGAATCGTCGAGTTCCCGCGGCAGGTCCATGAAGAAGTTCCGCAGCAGCCAGATCGCCACCGGGAGCTTAAAGGCGGTATGCGCGATGATGAGCCCCTGGTAGCTGCCGAGGAGGCGGAACTGGTCGAAGACCATGAAGAGCGGGACGATCGCGGCCACCGGGGGGATCATGCGGAAGAAGATGATCGCGCCGTACATCGCCTTCCCCCCGAAGAAGGTGAAGCGGGACATGGCGTAGGCGGCGGGTGCGCCGAGAGCCAGGGTGGCCGCGACCACCGCGAGACTGATGATCGTGGTGGTCTTCAGGTAGGTGGCCATCTTGTACCGCTCGAAGACCGTGGTGTAGTTGCGGAGCGTCGGCTCTTGCGGCAGGAGATTGAGCCGCACCGAGGTGATCTCGGTGACGGGCCGGATCGAAGTGATCCCCAGCCAGACGATCGGCGCGAGCATGATGACGACGGCGGCGATCACCGCGATATAGGTCGCCGCCGCGCCGACGCATCCCCGCCACCTGATGTTGCGTTGTGCCGTGGTTGGCCGCGCGATAGTGAGGCTTTTCATCTCTCCCCCTTGATCGTTACGCCTGTGCCTGTCGCGTCCCGCGGCGTTCGACGTAGAACAGCGGGATCAGGGCGAGCACGGTCAGCCCCAGGACGACATAGGAGAGCGCGCTCGCGAAGCCGAAGCGGGCACTGCTGAACGCCGCCCGGTAGATATAGAACGGGAGCATCTCCGTGGCATGGCCGGGGCCGCCGAACGTCATGATGAAGACCGTGTCGAACGTGCGGAAGAGATCGATCACCCGCAGCGCCACCGCCACGACGATGACGGGGCGCAGGAGGGGTAAGGAGATGTGCCGGAAACGCTGCCAGGCGGTTGCCCCGTCGATCGTCGCCGCCTCGAACGGCGCCTCCGGCAGCGACTCGAGGCCGGCCAGCAATAACAGCATCATCAGCGGGATCCCCTGCCAGATGGTGACGAGCACGATCGTCGCCCGCGCCAGATTCTGGTCGGCCAGCCAGGCGACCGGCTGCCCACCGAGCTTGAGGAGGATCTGATTGGCTAATCCGAAGCGATCGTTGAAGATCCAGCGGAAGTTGAATCCGGCGAGGACGGGGGCGGTCAGC
The DNA here is from genome assembly GCA_036563365.1 of Thermomicrobiales bacterium. Taxonomy (GTDB): domain Bacteria; phylum Chloroflexota; class Chloroflexia; order Thermomicrobiales; family CADCWN01; genus CADCWN01. Next base: position 3,596 of record DATCMP010000767.1, on the reverse strand, counting down.
ATCGGGAGGAGCAGGAGCGTGCGCGCGAGGCTGCGCCCCACGAACTTCCGGCTCAGCAGGAGCGCGAGCGCCATCCCGAGCACGAATTCGAGCGCGATGCAGATGACCATGAACGCGATGCTCTGCGCGAAGATGTAATGCGAGGAGGCGCTGGTGAACGCCTCCGCGTAGTTGCGCAGCCCGATGAACGGTTTGTCGGCCGAGCTCACGTTCCAGTCGAAGAAGCTGATCCAGAGGGAGTAGACCAGCGGGTAGATCAGGACCGCGCACATCGCCAGCAGCGCGGGGAGGATCAACCAGTAGTGGATGTAGCGCTCGCCCCAGCCCCGCCCCTTGGGCCTCCTCGCCTCGCGCGTGGGCACCGTGCGCCGCGGGAGCGCGCCTTGTTGTGAACCCATGCCAGCCCCTTTCGCCTCCCGACCCGTCGGGCGACCCGGATACGTCGTCCGGCGTCGCCCGACGGGTTACGTCGCGTCGGCCTCAGATCAAATTGGCACGCTTGAAGATCTTCTCCGCCTCCGTTGCGGCGTAGTCGAGGGCCTCCTTCGGGGTTTTCTGGTTGGAGAGGACCTTCTCGATCTCGCCCCAGAGGATCGGCTGGACCTCGGAGAACTGCGGGAAGAGCGGCCAGGTGTAGCCGTCCTTCGACTGCGCCAGGGAGACCTCGAAGTTCTGCTTCACCACCCCCTGCGCGGCATCCCGCGCCTGCCCGAGGGCGGCGACATGCGCCGGGCGCCCCCCTTGGGCCTTGGAGAACTTGAGCTGCTGCTCCTGCGCCGTGACGTATTTCACGTACTCCCACGCGGCATCCTGGTTCTTCGAGGAGATGTTGATGCCGCGTGCGTGGCAGATCGCGGTCGTGCGCGCGCTCTTGTTCTTGATGATCGGCGCGACGGCGTATTTGCCGACGATCTTCGACTGCTGCGGATCCTCCGTGCCCGATGGCCCCCACTGCTTGCTCATCGCCGCCTGGCCCGCCGCGAAGAGTTGCGAGTTCTCCTCCCAGCCGTAGGACGCGGTACCCGGAGGCGAAACCTTGTGCTTCCAGACGAGGTCCTGCATCCAGGTCAGGGCCTCGACGCCGGCGGCGTTGTTCCAGATCGGCTTCGAGGGCTTCAGCCCCTGCTCCAGATAGTCGCCGCCATTCTCCCAGAGGATGTCGCTGAACTCGCGGAGAACCGGATCACCCTTGCCGACCTCGAGGAAACCGTAGACATCCGGGGGACGGTTCACCTTCTTCGCGACATCGACGAATTCATCCCAGGTGGCCGGCGGGGCCTTGATCCCCGCCTGCTCGAAGAGATCGGTCCGGTAGAAGAGGGTCCGCAAATCGTAGGTGAACGGGATCGCCAGCAGCTTACCGTTCACCGTGAGGGCATCGAACGAACCGGCGACGTAATCCTGCGCGACGACCTTGTCGCGGGCCGCCCGCTCGGCGAGCGGGACCATCGCCTCGCCGAAGCGCCCGATCTGGGCATAGTGGGTGCCGAAGACGTCCACCTCACTGCTCTTGGCCGCGACGAGGGTGATCTGCTTGTCCATCGCCTTTTCGAACGGCAGGAAGCTCGTCTCGACGTGAATCCCGGTCTTCGTCTCGAATTCCTTGGCCTCGGCCTCCATGTACGAGTCGCCGAGCGCCTGGAACGAGGGCACGAGCATGACGATCTTCGCCCCCTTCAGGTTCGGGGCCGACGATGCGCCGGTCGCCGCCGACCCTGCAGAGGCCGCAGGAGCGCTGGTTGCGGTCGGATTGGCCGCGCCGCAGGCGGCGAGCAAGGCCCCGAGGGCGGCGGTAGCGGTTCCGGCGAGCGCGCCACGTAACAAGGTGCGGCGGCTCACCAAGGTCGGTCGAGTCTCTGCGTGCGTCGGGTGCTGCATGGTGTGCTTCTCCCCTTCCATCACTGTCCCACATCCGGTCACGGAGCGCCCCGGTCATTCGCTCATGGCGCCCCCCCTCCTAGGCGGAATGCAGACGGTGTCCCGCACGACTCACGGAGGAGGAGCCGACCGGGTAATACATGATCGGGTTTGTCGGGTGCGCGCCCGTCAAGCAGGCCGAGCAGCGTTTCCACGCCCAGCCGACCGAGGTCCTCGCGCGAATGCGCCACCGTCGACAGCGCGGGGGTCGTGAATGCGCCCGGCTCGATCCCGTCGAAGCCCAGCACCGCCATCTCTCCGGGAACGCGCACACCGGCCTCGTAGAGCCCGCGCAGGGCCCCGATCGCGATGAGATCGTTGAAGCAGAAGAGTGCGGTGGGACGTGGCTCCGCGCGCGCCAGGAGCTCGCGCACCATCGCCCGGCCACCGGCGGGCGACCAGTGCCCCGCGAAGACGCAGGCCGGATCGAAAGGGATACCCGCATCGCCGAGCGCCCGCCGGTAGCCGCGGTAGCGATCGAACGCATGACCGGGCTGCCCCTGCGCCAACTCGGTCGCCGTACTGTTGTTCAGGTAGGCGATGCGACGATGGCCGAGCGTGATGAGATGCGCGGTGGCGAGATAGGCGTCGGCCTCGTCGTCGATACGGATCGCCGGTATCCGCGGGTCGGCGCTGTAATCGAGGAGGGTGACGGCGGCGAGGCCCCGCCGCACGACCTCGCGGAATGCCTCGCTCGCGTGCGGGAGCGCGCCATGGCGGATCGTCGCCACGATGACCCCATCCGAGTCGCCGCTCTGCAGATTGCGCAGGGCGTCCATCTCGGCGTCGGGGCCTAGCGTCTCGACGATGTGGAGCTTATAGCCGTGGGCGGCGGCGGCCTGTCGCGCGGCGCGGGCGATGTCGGCGTAGTAGGGGTTGTCGAGGGCGAAGATCAGGATCGTGAAGGTATTGGTCCGACGACGGCGCAGGCTGCGCGCGGCGTGGTTCGGCGTGTAGTCGAGCCGCGCGGCCGCTTCGAGGACGGCGATCGCGGTCGTCTCGCTGATCTGGAGATCGCGATCGCGCCCGTTCAGCACCAGGGAGACGGTCGCCACCGAGACCCCGGCCGCCCGCGCCACCTCGGCCATCGTCACCCGCTTGCCTACGGTCTCAGCCATCGGTACCCTCTGGTATAATCCTAAAACGTTTTAGGGGTGAGCGGAGAATAACACACCCCTCCGGCGGCGTCAATCCTCCCATGCGATCACCTGTCCGGATCAGCGTCAGGCACGGGTGTGAGGACATATGGTCTGGTTTCTGTCAGACGAGGGGGTCGGTATGCGCGATGTGGAGCTCGGCTGGGTCGATGGTTTTCTCGACGGCGTCTGGTCATCATGGCGGACCCACGCCGATCAACCGAACGGGATCTTCCAACCGTACCTAGACCGTGAGTGGCGGCCGCAGGGGGATGGGCCGCGCACGCTGGTGAGCCAATGCCGCCTGGTGTACAACTTCGCCCGCGCCTTCGAGCACACGCGCGATCAGGGCTATGCCGCGCTCGTCCGGCGTGGCCTCGCCGCGCTGTCCGATTACTTTGCTACGTCCGACGAGGGTGGTTACGCCTGGTCCTGTCACCCCGATGGCCGCGTCGCGGATGAGACCTTCGACGCCTATGGGCACGCTTTTGTCGTGCTGGCCCTGGCGACCGCCGCCACCTGCCTCGATGAGCCGCGCTACCG
>DATCMP010000735.1:0-7287 GCA_036563365.1 Thermomicrobiales bacterium | reverse complement strand
GCGAGACAGTCGCATAAGGGTTTCCTCCCTGCGGATGAGACCCCGCGCCTCGGGGGAACACCTCCCCCAGCTGGTGCGGGGGGAGCTTCCCCCGCAACCGGCAACCCGGCTGCCATAGTCCTCGCGGACGGTAGGCCCGTGGCTTTGCGCGTTCGGGGTTTCCCCCGAGCTTGCCTTGGACAGTTGCGGCAATTCATGGCGGTCGGTGCGCCAATTGCTGGCGACTTCGATCACCATCAACAGCATAGGGAGCGGCCGAGGCCCGCGTCCATAGCGCAAAGGTCTGAAAATGGGACAGCGATACAAGGACATCGAGGCTACGGAACGGGCGATGCGAACTGGGACTTTCCGCCCGAGCGGGGCCTGTGCATCACTCATCGGTGCGGATCCACCAGACAACTGGCTTGACCAGGGGTGGCTCCAACGAGAAACGTGGGCTTGCGCCTGAAGGTTATCGCGGCCACTACGCCGCCCCGCGAACACCCGCGTGGTGGGGTACTGGTACCATCGCCGCCCCGAAACTAGCCGCCTGACCCATAGCTGCCGGTGTCTCCCAGGGTAACAATGGTTTTCAGAATAGGGCCGCAGCGGCGTTCACTGTCGTGCGCCCTCGACTATGCGTCTCCGGGGCAGGAAGTAGGGACCGGCCAATGACCCGCTTTACACCGGCCACGCGCGTGTGGTTCGTCGCGTTAGCCCTTGTTGCCACGGTGCTGTCCGGCTATGTCGGGAGCGGCAAGGCGATACCGCTGACCACGGAATGGCTGGCGCTTAGCCTGCTGGGCTTCTGCGCGGCTATCGCCCACCGCTACCCGATCAAGTCGGGAGCCGAAGCTTCCTACCGGCTAACCAACGTCTTCCTGGTCGCCGGTACGCTGATCTTGCCCCTGCCGCTCCTCCCGCCGCTGGCCTTCCTGGCGCTGGCCCTGGATACCGTGCTCGAGAAGCGCCGCCTGGGAATCCTCCTGCGCCTGCTCGTCAACCTCCCCCCGACCATTCTCGCCATGGTGGCCGCCGGTTGGTGTGTTGCGGCGCTGGGTGGCGCGCGTACCACCGGGTTCGGCGGTGTCCTGGTGGGCCTTGTCGCGGGGAGCGTCTTCACGCTGACGCAGAATATCTTGCTGGGCGTCGGGATGGCGAGCAACTTTCGGGTATCGCTGTGGCGCGTCGCGCCCCTCTCCCGCACCACGTTGCAAGGGGAGGCGCTCTTCGCGCTGCTCGGGGTGATCGTCGCCGGCCTCTGGCTGGCCGACCCGGCGTGGCTGCTGCTCGTCCTCCCTTTCCTGGTCTTGGTACACCGCCTGACGGGTACCGCGCACCTGGCGAAGCTGGCACAGACCGATGAGAAAACCGGCCTGCATAACGCGCGCTACTTCGAGCAGGTACTCGCGCAGGAGATCGACCGCGCCGGACGCCTGGGGCTGCCGCTGGCGGTGCTCTTCCTGGACCTGGATTATTTCAAGCAGGTCAACGATCGGTACGGGCACGACGCCGGGGACAGCGTCCTGCAAGAGGTGGGGACGCGGCTGACCGCGACGCTGCGAACGGGCGATGTCGCCGCGCGCTTCGGCGGTGAGGAATTCGTCGTGCTCCTGCCGGGTACCGACGCGCTGGAGACGAGCTACGTCGCCGAACGGGTCCGCGCGGCGATCGGCGAGCGCCCCTTCACCCCCGCCCCAGGGGTGACCCTCAAGTGCACGGCGAGCGTCGGGATGGCCCTCTACCCCACCGATGGCACATCGATGGCCGAGCTGCTCAAGCGCGCGGACGAAGCGATGTATCGGGCGAAGCGTGTCCGCAATACCGTCGCGCACGCCGGCGGACTGCCATCGGTGCCGCGACTTGTCGCCCCCGTGGCGGTCGAACGCGCGCCCGCGGCAGCGGCAGCGGCACCACCGCCCAAGGCGCGCTGGTATGCATCACTGATCGTCTGGGGTACGATCCTCGCCGGAGCGCTCGCGCTCGCCTGGAGCCTATCAATCCTGCCGCAGGTAGACGACTGGCCGCTGCTGATCGGCCTCCTCCTCCTGGCGGCCGGGGCGGAGTTCGTCGTCGTCCAGGTCGCGGAGACCGAGCGCCAAAAGCTCTCGCTTTCCTTCGGTGCCGTCGTGGTGATGGCAGCGCTCACCATCCTGCCGGCCAGCGCCCCGCTCGTCACGGCGGTCGCGGCGGCGGTACACGTCGCGCGCCTGCGCCAGTGGCGGCGCGGCATCGATCGCGTCCTCTTCAACCTCACCAACCCGGGGCTCGCCGCCGCGATCGCCGCCCTGGCGTACCTGGCGCTGCTGACGTACGTCCCCCAATCGGAGTGGAGCCAGGTGCTCGCCGCGACCGTTGCCGTCGGCTTCTACTACGGCTTGAACAACGGGATCATCGCGCTCAATATCGCCGCGCAGGCCAATCGGCCCTTGTTGCCCCTGCTCCAAGAAATGGCCTGGGCCGCCCCGGCGACGCTGCTCCTCGGCGCGACCGGTGCCTTCCTGGGCGCGGAGTATGCCCTCCTCGGCCCGTTCGGGGCGCTGATGTTTGTCGTGCCGCTGCTGGTGTTACGCTTCACGCTCGGGGTCGCCTCGCGGAAAAGCCGCCAGGCACTCGCGACATTGGCGGCGGCGAAGGCCGAGGTCGAGGGGGCACACGCCGAGAAGGAACACACACTTCGGCAGTTGATCGACGTGGTCGCGGCGATCATCGACGCGCGCGACCAGGCGGTCGCGGGGCATTCCGATCGGGTCGCGCGCTATGCGATCGCCCTCGGCGAAGAAATGGGCTTAACACCGCGCGAGCTGGCCTACCTCCACACCGCTGGGCTGCTGCACGATCTCGGCAAGATCGCGATCCCCGAAGCGATCCTCCACAAGCCCGCGAAGCTGACAACGGAGGAGTTCGCGGTGGTTAAGGAACATGCGGCCACGGGCGAACGGATCCTCTCGGAGGTTCAACCGCTGCTGGAAGTCGCGCGGATGGTCGGCGATCACCACGAGCGCTTCGACGGCGGGGGCTACCCGAATGCCGAGGCGGGGATGGCGATCACCCGCGGCGGTCGCATCCTGGCGGTGGCGGATACGCTCGACTCGATCCTCTCGGATCGGCCCTATTCCAAGGGTAAGCCGCTCGCGTGGGCGATCGATGAGGCCGAGCGTTGCGCGGGGACCCACTTCGACCCGGAAGTCGTGGCCGCCCTGCAGCGCGTCCTCGCCAAGCGCGGTCCGCAGTTCTTTACGTCCACAACCGAATCGACCATCCCCAAATTCGAGGGCAACGTCTACAACGTTGTGCGCCCCACACCGGTCGAGAACCAAGGCGAACGCCAGGGCACGACAAAAACCCTACAAACCCCGAGCGCGGTCCCCAGCTGAGACCATAGGGGTCGGCTTGACCCACAGCAGCGAACAATCGTCGATCGCCACGCGCACCGGATGCTGACGGCGGGGTCGCGATCGGCGCGCTACCGACTGCCGATCGCCGCCTGTCGCTGCAGCGTGGCGGCACGCTCGGCGGCGGTCGGGCGCAGGACGATCGAGAGGACGATGCCGCCGAGGATGGTGGAGGCGACCAGGATAACCAGGGGCCAGTTATAGCCGCCCCGCACGATCAGTTGCCCGCTGAGCGCGCTACTCCCGGCCCAGGCGATATTCCAGGCGGCGGTACGCAGGCCGAACGCACCCGGTCGGGCACGCGGATGGATCCGATCGTTGAGGATCGACGCTTCGATCGGCCAGGTCATCCCGGCACCGACCTGCCGCACCCCATAGGTCAGCACCACCAGCGGGATCGTCGGGAAGGCGATCAGCACCATCGCGGGCAGAATCGGGAGCACGCGGGCGAAGACGGAAAGTCGCTCGCGCCCGAGGAGGCGCGCAAAGGTCGGGGCCAGCAAACCGAGGGCCGCGCCCGCCACGCCGACCAGCGAGAGCAGGCCGCCGATCTCGCCGGGGTTCGCCCCGAGGCGAGCGAGGTAGACGTTGACGAACGGCAGGAATGCCCCCGCGCCGATGGCGATCAGGGCCGTCGCCCCGGCGTAGCGCCGGATCATCTGCCGCGTGCTCGAACGGGTGCCATCGTCCTGCGTCGTGCCGATCGCGGCGCTGAACGTCTGCGGCGCCCCGCTACCGCGCCCCAACTGCAGTAACGGGATCAACGCCATCAAGCCGACCGCGACCGCACCGATCAGTGCCGTGCGCTCCCGCGCGATCTGCCCCATCCCGGTGACCAGCAGCAATTCCGGCAGGAACCCGCCCACCAGAGTGCCCACCGTGTTTGAGAGGGTCGCCACCGCCGATACCACCGCCGCCCCGGTGGCGCGATCCTCGGCGGCCACATGCTCGGCGAGCAGGGGCATCTGCAATGATTGGAGCATCGCCAGTCCCGCGCCGCTCGCGATCGAAAAGAGGACCAGCGGCACCGCTTGCGTCGAGAGTGCGATGCCGAGCGAGGCGAGCGAGGCCAAGGCGAACCCGCCCGCGATCGTATGAATCAGTTTGAAGCGCTGCACGATCCTGCCAGCCGCCAGCGCCATGAACGACAACGCCAGGGTGCTGGCGCTGGCGATGAACCCGATCAGGTCTTCTCGATGCCCGAGCGACAGGAGATAGAGGTTGAGCAGGAGCCCGAAGGTGCCGAATTGCAGGCCACTGAGCAACTGGTAAATCACGATCCGACGGAGCGCGGTGTTGCGCCTGATCAACGACAACATCGGTCGCTCTCCACTGATAGCCTCCCGACAGCCCTCGCGTTCGACGGCGGAACCGTAACATGCACGGCAGGGAGGGTCAAACCGTCGTCGTGGGTCGTAGCCGGTGTCCGTGTGGCCCGCCATTCACCCGCAACAGCCTGACTGCACGATGGCCGACGGTTGAATAGCGCGGAAGGACCCCCTGCCCCCTGGGCCGTATGCGTGAGTCGCTACCGCCGCGACCTGGAGGCTTCAGTCGGCAGCCAGCCCCACGCGTACGCCTTACCCCCCCACGGGGGGTCTTGACAGCGCACCGGTGAGATCCTATTATTAGTTACGCACCCCTACCGGGGGGGTATGGATAAGGGACGAGAGGGAAGCGATGCAAACATCGAAAGAGGACGCGCTCAAGCGCCTGAACTATATCGAGGGCCATATCAAGGGTATTCGCAAGATGGTGGAAGACGACACCTACTGCGTCGACATCCTCAAGCAGACCTACGCCGTGCAGCGCGCGATCGAGAAGTTCGAGCAAGTGCTGCTGCGCGACCACCTCAGCCACTGTGTCCCCGACGGGATTCGCGAGGGGCGCGACGAAGAGGTGCTCCAAGAGTTGTCGGAATTATTTACCCTCTCCCGCCGCTAACATCGCAGGCCAGTCCGTAATCGAGAAGGAAAAGGGCCGATGGTTATCGAAGAACGACCGCAAACAACCACCGTCGATCCGGAGGGGGCAGCGCCCAGGGTGACGCGCGAGATCGGCTTGCCGATCACCGGGATGACCTGCGCCTCCTGCGTGCGCCGGGTCGAGCGCACGCTGAGCAAGGTCCCCGGGGTCGCCGAGGCGAACGTTAATCTGGCGACCGAGCAGGCGACCGTCACCTACGACCCGGCGCAAGCCACGCTGCCCGATCTCCAGGCGGCGGTCGAGCGCGCGGGATACGGCGTCCGCAAGGAGGAGGTCAGCCTGCCGGTGCGCGGGATGACCTGTGCTTCCTGTGTGCGGCGGGTCGAGCGGGCCATCGCGAAGGTGCCGGGCGTCGAGGCGGTGGCGGTCAATCTCGCCACCGAGCACGCGACGATCGACTTCTACCCCGGAGCGGCCTCCGTGGCCGACTTCCGCGCGGCGGTCGAGCGCGCGGGGTACACGATCGGCGAGGAAGCGACGACCGACTCCGGCGACGGCCTGGCAGAGGAACGAGCGCACGAGATCACGTCGCTGCGGAACAAGTTCGCCGTCAGCCTCGGCGTCGGGCTGCTGCTGATGGGCGCGATGTTCGTCCGCTGGCCGTTCGACCACACGCGCCTCTTCCCGCTGATGTTCCTGCTGTCCACACCGATCCAGTTTTGGGCCGGGTGGCAGTTCTATCGCGGGGCGTGGGCGGCGGGGCGGCACGGCAGCACGAACATGAACACGCTGGTCGCGGTCGGCACGACAGCCGCCTACGGTTACAGCGTCTTCGTCACCTTCTTCCCGCAATTCGTCCAGCGCGCGGGCTTGCAACCCCAGATCTACTACGAATCGGCGGTGATCATCATCGCCTTGATCCTGATGGGTCGCTGGCTGGAGGCGCGGGCAAAAGGCCAAACCAGTGCGGCGATCAAGTCGCTGCTCGGGTTGGCCCCGAAGACGGCGCGCGTCATCCGCAATGGCACCGAGATCGATCTGCCGCTCGAACAGGTCGTCGGCGGCGACCTCTTGCGGGTGCGACCCGGCGACAAAGTCCCGGTCGATGGTGTGCTGGTCGAAGGGCGCTCGGCGGTCGATGAGTCGATGCTGACCGGCGAGAGTATCCCGGTTGAGAAAGGCCCGGGCGACGGCGTCATCGGCGCGACGATCAACAAGACCGGCGCGTTCACCTTCCGGGCCACCAAGGTCGGCAAGGATACCGCGCTGGCGCAGATCGTCGCGCTGGTCGAGCAGGCGCAAGGCTCGAAAGCGCCGATCCAACGCCTCGCCGATGTAATCTCCGGCTACTTCGTCCCGGCGATCCTCGGTATCGCGGCGTTCACCTTCGTCGGCTGGTTCATCTGGGGACCGGACCCTCGCTTCACATTCGCGCTGCAAGCGTTCATCGCGGTCTTGATCATCGCCTGCCCCTGCGCCCTCGGCCTCGCGACGCCGACCGCGATCATGGTCGGCACCGGCAAGGGGGCCGAGGCCGGTATCCTCATCCGTGGCGGCGAAGCGCTCGAAGGCGCGCACCGCGTCAACACCATCGTCCTCGATAAGACGGGCACGCTGACCCGCGGCAAGCCGGTGGTGACAGATGTCGTCGTGCGTCGTGAGTCGAGAGTCGTGGGTGACACGAGCGACAGCACCACTCAGCCTACCAATGAACTTTCTCACGACTCACGACTCGCGACTCGCGACTCCCTCCTCCGTCTCGCCGCAGCGGCGGAGCGCGGCTCCGAACACCCGCTCGGTGAGGCGATCGTGGAGCGAGCGCGCGAATTGGGGCTGGAGTTGCCCCCCGTGGAAAGCTTCGAGTCGGTGACGGGGCGCGGGATCAGCGCCGTGGTCGAGGGTCACGCGGTCCTGCTCGGCAACGCGGCGTTGCTGCGCGACTGGTCGGTCGGACTCGGCGAGTTCGTCGAGCAGGCCAACACGTTGG
>DATCMP010000316.1:0-5295 GCA_036563365.1 Thermomicrobiales bacterium | reverse complement strand
TCAGACGATCGACGTCGAACTCCTCCCCGTCGAGGCGGGCAGCGATGTCGAACTCGACCGCGTATTGATGGTCGGGGGCGAAGGGGCGGAGTTGCGGGTCGGCGTGCCGACGGTGGCCGGCGCGAGGGTCGTCGCGACCGTCACCGAGCACCACCGCGGCGAGAAGATCGTGATCTTCAAGATGAAGGCCAAGAAGCGCTATCGCCGCAAGACCGGCCACCGGCAGGAACTGACCCGGCTGACGATCAAGGACATCATCGTATAGCGGCGAGGGGTGACCGACGACGAGCGGAATAAATACGCCGGTTCCGACGTCTTTATAAGTGTCCGCCCGTCAGGCGCAACGTGTTCGGAGGTATATTCCATGGCTCACAAAAAAGGTGTCGGTAGTTCTCGCAACGGGCGCGATAGCAAGCCGAAGATGCGCGGCGTCAAGAAGTTCGGTGGCGAATACGTGCAGCCAGGGGCGATCATCGTCCGCCAATGCGGCACGAAGTTCCACCCCGGCTCGAACGTCGGCATCGGCCGCGACTACACCATCTATTCGCTGATCGATGGGCAGGTCAAGTTCGAAGCGTTTGCGCGCAATCGCAAGCGGATCAGCGTCTACCCCGCCGTGACGACCGCCGATGTCGCCGAGGCGGCGGACTAATTTCCCTGGCGGATTCTCCTCCCCTTGCGGAGGTGGCCGCACCAGCAGCAAAAGGACACACCTGTGAAGGAAGCAACGCACCCCAATTATCAGATCGCGACCGTTAACTGCGCCTGCGGGGCCACCTGGCAGACCCGCTCCACGCGCCCGGTTGTGAACGTCGATATTTGCTCCACTTGCCACCCGTTTTACACCGGTGAGCAGCGAATCGTCGACACCGCGGGTCAGGTCGAGCGCTTCATGCGCCGCGTCGAGAACGCGCAAGCGAACCCGCGCCGCAAGAAGGTCGAGCGCCGCGAGGAGAAGCTCGAGCAGCGCCGTCGCCTCGATGAGATGCGGACCAACGAGGAAGAGGTCGAGATGGCGATCACCGACGCGCCCCCGCGCCGTGGTCAGAATACCGCCGCTCAACTCGCCGCCGCGATGGCCGGTGCCGACACCCCGGACGAGACGATCGATGAGGCCGCCGCCGAGCCGACCACGGATGGTTCGCAGGGCTAAGGCCAACCAGTATACGACGCAAGACAGAAGCAGGGCCGGGGCGATCGCCCCGGCCCTGCTCGCGTTCCCCGCCCCTCCCCGCTGACGAATACGGGGCTGCTCGGCGGGCCGGGGGATCGTCGCGCGTCCCCGTCGGCTGCCGCGGCGGACGCGCGATTGGGCCAAGGCCATGTGCCGGGGCGGGCGTCAGCCCTGCAACTGCAACGCCCGGCCGGTTTCCAGGAAGCTCTTGAGGCTCGAAGCGCGCTGCGTCCAGGCCGAAGCGAGGCCCTGCGACACGATCGTGTTCGCCGAATCGATGCCGCTGTGCTGTCGGCGACCGCCCCTCGTGCCGACGAACGAGCCCAGCAGGGTATCGCCCAACCGTGGCACGCATCATGCTACAAGAATCGCATAGCTGTATTGGTTCGTATGATGTGCAATCTTCCTCTGCACCTCCCCGACCGCGCCTCGACACTCCCCGACACCGCCTTCCACTGAAGCCCCCGTTCGGTCGAACGGGGGCTTTCCTCTGCCCCTTTGGATGTGTGGGAAGCGGCGGGATGCCTGTCAGCGTGCCGCGAGCCACGCCCGCAGCGCCGCCACGAGCTCATCCACCTCGGTGACGACCCGACCGCCGCCGTGCTCGATCCAGTACTCGACCTGGAGGTTGACGCGCGAGCCGAGGTTGTCGCCCGCGAGGCGACTATCGGTGCGGAGCCCGAACGACGGTTTGCCCAGCCCGGCGGCGAAGCCGATCTCGCTGGCCGTCCCGGAATCGACATCGACCCCATCGAGGACCGCCACGACGAGATCGCAGCGCCGGATCGCCTCTTCGTTCTTCGCCGCGATCCGCAAATTGATCGCGTGCAGGGCGTCGCGGCGCTCGTCGTGGCCGGCGAGGGCATGGGCGCGGGCGAACGCCGCGCCCAACTCCGGCCCGCCGAAATCCCAGGGGTTGTCCACGATGACGAGCGCGCCGAGCGCCGCCTGCAACTCCGCCATGAACGCCGCGGTCGAGGCCGCGAACCCGAGCGGCGAGGCGAGGTAGGCACGATAGTGCGTGGGTGGCATCGTGTGCTCCTGTGGGTGAATCGGCAGTCCGTAGTCCGTGGTCCGTAGTCCGTAGTCCGTAGACGGTTTGTTGTTGGCACTGAGGCGATGGTGCCACCGCCCGGCCACTACGGACTACCGACTACGGACTGCCAACCGCGGTCGACTCGCTAATGTCCCCGCAACTTCGTCGGCGTGACGCGGATGACTGCCGAGTATTCCGCCACGAACGCCTCCGGGGTCATGTTGAGCGAGGCGAGGCCGTTCGCGTATTTGGCGGTGTAGGCGGCGGGCAGGGTGGCGAACGCGGGATCAGCCACGATCTCCGCCGTGCCGGTGAGGATGACGACATTGCCGCCGCCAAAGTCGCTATTGAGGCTCAGCGCGACCTGCGGGTGCCGCGCGATGTTGCCGACCTTCGGCGCTTTCGATTGGCTATAGATGATCGCCGCGTCGTCTTCCCAGAGGAACCAGACCGGACTGGGCTGCGGCGTCCCATCGCCGCCGAGTGTGGTGAGCCAGAGCACCTCCTCGGTGTGTAGGCGCTCGGCGGCGCGTTTGCCGAATTCGGTGGTGAAGTCCAACATCGTCCTTTCCCCTCGCTGTGCTGCAACCCGACGCGCCCGATGCGCGGTCGTCAGGTGGTAACGTCGTGCCGCACGGCGTATTCCAGCATCATGCCGGCAATCTGGCGCTATCGTTGGGGGACAGCGCGCCTTTCCCCACCCGTCGATCGCCCCGCTACCGCAGACTGACGAGCGCCAGGACGCCGAAGACGAGCAGCACCAACCCCGAGAGATGATTGATCCAGCACAGCGCCGTGCCGGTGAGCCGACCGCGCAGGGCGGCGACGGCCCCGCTCAGGATCAGCCACCAGGCGGCGGAACCGAGCAGGACGCCGAGGACGAGCAGGGCCGCCGCGTCGTAGGCACCGGGCGTGGCCGCAATCCCCGCCCCGGCGAAGATCGCGGCGAAGGAGAGGATCGTCAGCGGGTTGGTCAGGGTCAGCGCCAGCGCCGAGCCGTAGGCACCGAGCAACGTCTGACCCGCCGCCGTGGCCGCGCGTTCCGTCGGCGAGGATAGGAAGGTCCGCAGGCCGAGGTAGCAGAGGAAGAGGCCGCCGACGAGCCTGATCGCCCCCTGATAGCCGACCAGGAGGTTGGCGATGGCGGTGATCCCGAACGCCGCGACCACACCGTAGAGCGCGTCGGCGGTCGCCGCGCCGAGCCCGGTCGCCAGCCCGGCCAAACGCCCCTCGGCCAGGGTGCGGTGGATACAGAGGACGCCGATCGGCCCGACCGGCGCGGCGATCGACAGCCCGATCAGGAGACCACGCCCGAAAACACCAAGCTCCATTGCTCCTATCCCGCCCTTCCGTGTTGATACCACGTTGACGCCGACGCCGATGGTGGGCACAAAAAAACCGCCAGATCCGAACGGATCTGGCGGGTGCTGCCGTGTACGTGAGACAAACGCAGCTATCCAGATCCCCGAGCGGAGTGCTGGCGCTGCTGCTGCTGCGAAGCTGTATTGTGCGGTGCGCGGTCGGGCATGATGTCCTGGTGACGCTGGCGACGGTGGGAACGGACGTGCCGCAACGATGGATGTAGGATAGGATGCCACCCTCCGCCTGTCAATGGGATACGCGGAGCCGTTGGCGCGTTAGGTGAGTGGCGAATAGTCGCGAGTCGTGAGTCGTGAGTCGTGAGCTTGTTGCCACGTTGCGTTAGCTTTCCGCCGGTACGCCTACACGACCCAATCGGTCACCCGTCACCGGTCACTGAACACCGACTCACGACTCTCGACTCACGACTCACGACTCTCGACTCACGACTATTATTACGGAGGCAACGATGGCACAGATCGCATTCTTGTTCCCCGGGCAGGGCTCGCAGAAGGTGGGGATGGGCAAGGACTTCGCGGAGCGTTACCCGGTCCTGATCGAGCGCTATTTCCGCCCGGCGGACGAAATCCTGGGCTTCGGGCTGACCGACCTCTGCTTCAACGGGCCGGATGAGCAGTTGGTGCAGACGCAGAATACCCAACCGGCGATCTTCCTGGTCAGCATGGCCGTCCTCGACGTGCTGCGGGCGGAGGGGATCGCGCCGATGGCGGTGGCGGGCCACAGCCTCGGGGAGTATTCGGCGCTGGTCTGCGCGGGCGTCCTGCGGTTCGAGGATGCGCTGCGGCTGGTGCGGCGGCGCGGGGAACTGATGGCCGGGGTGAACGCGCGCACCCCCGGCGCGATGGCGGCGATCATGGGCCTCGCGCCGGAGCGGGTGGACGAGGTCTGCCGCGCAGTCCGTGAGGCGGGGACCGGGATCGTCGAACCGGCGAACTACAACACCCCCGAGCAGACGGTGATCTCCGGCGAGCGGGCGGCGGTCGAGCAAGCCTCGGCGGCGGCGAAGGAGGCCGGGGCGGGGCGGGTTATCCCGTTGCAGGTCGGCGCGCCGTTCCATTGCAGCCTGATGGGCGAGATGGCCGACGAGTTCGCGGCGGAACTCGACAAGTACGAATTCCGCGACCCGCAGATCCCGGTCGTCGCCAACGTCACCGGCGACTGGGTCCGCACGGCGAGCGAGGTGAAAGACGCGCTGCGACGACAGGTGGCAGGGTCCGTCCGCTGGGTCGATGCGATGCGCCGGATGGCCGAGGGCGGCTACGACACCTTCATCGAGGCCGGGCCGGGCCGCGCCCTGACCGGGATGAGCCTGAAGATCAACCCCACCCTCGCCGCCTACGGCGCGGAGGATAGCAAGCGGTTGGAGGCGACGCTGGCGAAACTGAGGGAGTCGTGAGTCGTGGGTCGTGAGTCGTGAGAAGGATCGCTGAAGCCGATCGCCTGGGAATCAGCACTGCCTCTCTCACGACTCACGACCCACGACTCCCTACAACCGCGACCCAAACCGCACGCCGAAGCCATCGGGATCGACGATCGTGAAGTCGCGCAGGCCGTAATCGCGGTCGGCGATCGGGGCAAGGACACGCGCCCCGAGCGCCAGGGCGCGCTCCCAGTGGCGATCGACATCGGGGACCATCACGCGCATATTCGCCTGGGGATGCGCCGCGATCGGCGGGAGATCGTCGCGCTGGTCGAGGTAGAGGAA
>DATCMP010000731.1:0-15022 GCA_036563365.1 Thermomicrobiales bacterium | reverse complement strand
GGCGAGGGACGCGCCCGTGACGGGGCGGCTGGGATCGCGCGCCATGGCCAACGCCCTCGCCCGGCGGCACCTGGCGCTACTCCTCGACGACCTGCGCGCCGACCCCGCCCGCGCCGCGACGGCGCTGCCCGGACCGGTGCTCTCGCCGCGAGGCCTCCAGGCACCCTCGCCGGAGATCGCGCCCGAAAACCTCTAAACTGAAGCGCCGATGGGATCTACATGGGGTCTCCTGGTGTAGGTCCAGCAACACGGCCACGATAGCCGTAGGAGACAGCATCTCGTCTCAGGCTGTGGTGTGGAGCAGGTAAAAGTCCTGGTGGCCCCCATCCACCGATCGGCCGGGCGTTGCCAGCTGATGCCTACCGCAGCTGCTTGTGCTGGCCAGGGAGAACATGCGCGGAGGAATCCCGGCACTCGAGAAGTAAACGCGGCAGAAAATCACGCTGGATGGCGTAACCGGCCGGGATCAGTATGCCACCCTGTCGCCACGCGGACGGCGGGTGGCAATCGTGGCCACCCGCCGTCCGCGCGGTTCGCTTCTTCTGTCCGGTAGGCTCGCGCTAACGCACGCGGGCGAGTTCGCGGTTGATGAGGTCGCTACCGCCGCCAGCGAAGCCACCGCCGGTGTTCGGCAGGCCGGGCATCGGCTGCGGGGCCGGGGTCGGCTGCGGGGTGGGCATTGGCGTCGGCCTCGGTGTGGGCTGCGGGGTCGGTGCCGGTGTGGGTGCCGGCGCGGCGGTGAAGAACGGGGCGACGATCTTGACGACCTCGTCGGGCGTTCGCGGCGTGGCGAACGACTCCGGCGCGAAGAGATCCGTACCCGGCGCGACGATGTCGGCCAGTGCTGCGGTGTGCTCCGCCTCCGAGGCGTGGATCGAGAGCGCCGCCGCGAGCACGTCGAGGTTCTTGATCGAGCCCGCCGCGCCGAGGTAGGCGCTGGCACCGACCGCCTCGACCATCTGGAAGAACTTGATCAGGCCCGCCTCGTCGCGCGGCACGCTCGCGTAGTTATAGCCACCGGCCGGCATGGTCACGGGGGTGCCGCCGAGCGCCTTGATCGTGGCGGTCACCGCATCGACGTGCGCCTGCTCGTGCATGGCGAACTGCTTGAAGTAGTCCAGCGCCCTGCCGGTCAGGACGTTCAGGCTGAGGGCCGTCTTGTAAGCATCGGCCTCGAGCAGTTCGAGGGTCAGCGCGTAATTGAGGATCTCCAGGTCGCTGTCGAGCGGGCCAGCCGCCGTCGCGGTGGCAAGTTGACCGGCGGCGTTGGCTGGTGCCGCGCCGACCGTGCCGCCGAAGGCCGACAGCATCAGCGCCCCGACGCCCGCGGCGATCGAGCCTTTCAGCACACCGCGGCGCGAGTAGGTCGTGGTCTCGAGGGCTCGGCGCAAGGATTGCTCAAATGGATTCGTCATCGCGTACTTTCTCCTTATTGGCCCGTCCGTGGCAAAGCCCGGCGGGGATTACCTCTCGGATCGCCCTCGCGGGCAACCGCAGCGGATCGGCCTATCGCTCCGGGCCGAGGACGGGCGTGACCGCCGCGACCACTTCCTGCGGCGTCATCGCCTTGGGGAACGCGTCCGCCGGGGCGACGTTGTTCAGGGCGCGCAACAGGCCGGTATGCCGGGCCTCGACCTGGACGATCTGTCCGGCGACCCCGAGGCTACCCTTGTCCATGACCTCGATCCCCGCGCCGTTATAGGCCGCGACGCCGAGTTCTTCCATGATCTGCGCCACCTTGAGGATACCGGCCTCGGTGGTGAGGTCGCCGAGCGCGCCGAAGTTGTATGATGCGCGAGCCTTCACCGGGGTCGCCCCCGCCTTGGTGATCGCGGCGGTCAGCGCGTCGACGTGGTCCTGCTCGTGCTTGCCGATGATCCGCAGATAGGAGACGTTCTTGCCGGTCAGCTTGCCGGAAGCGTTGATGACCTTGTACGCCTCGTTCTCCAGGTGCTCCAGGGTCAGCGCGTAGTTCAACACCTCGATGTCGTTCTTGAAAAATGGTGCCATGTGCTTCTCCTTGTTGCGGTACGGTACCCAGCACCCGCTGCCGTGAGAACCGAGTTGGTGTAACCAGAACGCATCCGCGCTCGTTCTTACTAATGAATCGTGCCCGTCTCCCCGGTGCGCGTCGGTGTCCCGCGCCCCACTCCCATCCGTTATGGAAGCCGTTGTACCCCTTACTACGCAACGCATTCGGGAATGGATCAAATCCCCTGGTCTGTCGTCTGCCGCCACCAGAGGAAGTATTGCCATGCCGGGTGTGAGGCCCTCGTCCCCGACAGACTACGGCGTTATATCCCTGCCCGCAGCTTTTCGCTGATCGCTACTACGCGCAAGGCTAATCGACGCGGCTACCCATGCCCTAGTCAGCAGCAACACTGTTTCGGTCGGTCCAGCGCAACGGCAAGGCCGTATATTGTTCACATCCTGCTACCTATTGTTGGTGTCATCTCGTTGCCGGGTGCCTCGATCGCTGGACGCCCGACGATCTCGCCGCGACGTTCACGCGGGAGCGCCCGGATCGCCCGCTCATCCCCCGTTCGCGCGGCTGGATTATCTGGCACGTCATTACAACCCAATCGCACACGCCATTCAGCTACGCGGGTTAGGATTACGGCGCGCGAACTGGCGGCGATGATCGCGGCGGAGTGCGCCGCAGTCGGCATGGAGAAGGGCGAAGGGGGCAACGATGACGACGACGAATAATCTCACCGCGTTCTATCAGGGCTGGCCAGAGCATCAGCGCCTTATGGTCAAGATGATCGCCCCGCTGACGCCGGAGCAATTGGCGCTCCGCGATTCCACAGGACAGCGCCCGATCTGGCTACTCACGGCCCACATCATCAGCGCGCGGATCCGCTGGTTCAGGGGCTGGATGGGCGAGGGCGACCCGTCGCTCGACCCGCTCGACCTCTGGGACGACGACGGCGCATCGCCGCGCACCGCCGCCGACCTCGTCGAGGGCTTGGAGCAAACGTGGGCGATGATCGCCGGTTGCCTCGATCGCTGGACGCCCGCCGATCTCGCCGAGACCTTCACGAGGGAACGCCCGAACCGCCCGCTCATCCCCCGTTCGCGCGGGTGGATTATTTGGCATGTCCTGGAGCACGACATCCACCACGGCGGCGAGGTCTCGCTGACACTCGGTTCTCATGGCTTGCCCGCGCTCGATCTCTAGACCGGATGTGACGCTACGGCTGGCGTTTCCCCTCCTTGACACCCTCTCCGTGTTCGCAAGCACCCGTTCATTGCGGGTCACAAGGCCGCTGGTTCGAGCCCGGCCAAGCGCACCGTCGGGAAATCGAAGTGTGGCAACGAAAACGGCGCGGGTAACCCCCGCGCCGTTGCTGTTATCCGCATGAAGCGCGATCGAGTACGCCGATGCCCCAGCCTGCCCTGCCCGGCTGGCCGGGCGGTTGCCCGGCAACGGCACGACACGCCTGCGCACTATGACACTACCGGTAATTTATGCTGCCCAGACTACTCCTGCCCCAGGACGCTGTCAAGCCCGGCGATACGACGGCATGAATTGTGAAGCTTGTATTCACCTCCCGTCAGCTGATTTCTATCCTGCTGCTCCCGTACCTGCCAACCCCCTAGGAATAAGGAATCATCGAAGCAATTGGCACAGTCGGCGAAAATCGATATGCGCCCCGAGCCAAGGAATTACGAAATTTGGTGCTGTACATCCTCATAACGCATCAGCACGGAATTAGCCCGGCCACATAGCTCTCTGGACATATTACAATATGTGTTGTATGCCTCATATTATAATGTAAACCTAATTGACAAATAATACCCGTTCAATTACACTCGTACGTACAGCATGGGCGCAGCGGACCCTTCTGTAGGCGACATCTGTACTTCTAAGATCTTCGGGAGCACGTGAGTGGAATCACTATTGCTGCGGGTGACTGAGGTCTGTACCGAGTTGCGCCTCAGCCGGACGGCGACATGCAAACTCATCGCCTCCGGGGCGATTCCCTCGATCAAAATCGGTGGATCGCGCCGCATACTTCGCCGCGACTTGGAAGCAGTCATCTCACGGTTGCGATGCGGCGAGACGCTGGATGATCTCGCCCGCGAGCCGCGAGAAAAGATGGGCGTGTAGATGGATGCGACGAAGAAGCGCCTGTCGATGGAAACCCGCATCCTGCTGCTCGAGCGCGTCTTTCGCGATCACTTCCTGCCTGTGCTCACCGAGCAGAAGAGTGACCCGGTGCACCCCCCACCGTGCGGCTCAGGATTTGTAGACTCAACGCCGAGCGCAAAAGCGCTGGGGTCGGGCATCAGCACCGAGGGCCGCGCTGCTTGAACACGGAGACGCCGATGCGCCCCCACTTCCCCAAGAGCGGGCACATCGGCGAATGGAGATTGAATATGTCTATTATATCATCGCGCCCCCCAGTGCGAAAGCGACTACCATCAAGTTATCGCGCGACTCAGCAACCACTTGTGCCATTGCCCAATCAGGCCTGGACGGACCTTCATGCGGGCTTCCTCATTCTATGCTGCTATCGACTCCGCACTTGCAACACGGTCTATCCAGCTACCAGAGTCATCACCGGAGCGGGGGTGGCGTGATGCAACTCTCACACTACATCAGCCGAGACCTCAAGCTCGTCATCGACAATGCCCGGCTGGAAGGAGCGGCATTCGTCGGTGACGCCAGGATCTACAATGGCCAGGCCCAGCCGCTCTACGACAACTTTGTCACATTGAATGATCCTGCAAGCCGTGCAACGTTTGTCATCGGCATCATGCAGGATTGTTGTAACTACCCGGAGATTATTGCGGCCAGCGGGGCTATTGCTGGTGCGCTAAGCGCCTGGGGCAACGATCCCCAGGAGACGTTAGCTGGCTTGCTCCCCACCGTTCCTTTCGCGATTGCCCTCCCTTCTAAGGCGCGCATCGAGGTCTCAGACGTCCACTGT
Source organism: Thermomicrobiales bacterium (assembly GCA_036563365.1). Lineage (GTDB taxonomy): Bacteria > Chloroflexota > Chloroflexia > Thermomicrobiales > CADCWN01 > CADCWN01. Next base: position 10,085 of record DATCMP010000731.1, on the reverse strand, counting down.
GGAGACGATGGTCGCCTCAATTGCACCCTTGTCAAGTGCTTTCCCGATCGTGGCGATCGTGTCCTGCACGGGGTGGTCTTCGATAACGGTGCCGTCGAGGAGAAGGTGCGGGATGCCCTCGGCCTCGACCGAAGTTGGTGGGTCGAGATTCGTGAGAGGATCCGGGAGTCGGCAGGGTATTCCGCGAATAGTGCGAATACCGCGAACTGGGGCTGGGAGCCCCCTTCGCCATTCGTGAGCAACGACGTACCACCTTACCCGACCGGATCGCTCCCACCTCGACTCCGTGAGCTGGTGGTCGCGGTAGCGCTCTTCACGCAGACGCCGCCCGATCTGGCCGCGCAAGTGGCCCTCGCGGCACTGTCAGCGGCGGTGCGCGGACGAGCAATCGTCTCCGTGAAACCCGGCTACGTCGAACCGCTGAATATCTGGACAATCACTGTTCTCGGTCCAGGCAACAGGAAAAGTGCGGTCTTCAAGACGATCACCGCGCCCCTCATCGCCTACGAGCGGCGCGAGGCGAAAAAGCTCGCGAGCGAGATCGCGAAAGCACAATCCACGAAACGCGTCAACGAAGGGCGACTTGCCCGCCTGCAACAAGTGGCCGCGACCAAAACCGGAGACGAGGCGCGCACGGCAGAGCACGAGGCGCGGGATTTGGCGATAACACTCGCCACCGACGAAACGCCTACCGCCCCACAGTTGATCGTCGATGACATCACGCCTGAGCGGCTGACTACGGTGATGGCCGAACAGGGCGGGGCCATCGCGATCATGAGCGCGGAGGGCGGCGTCTTCGACCTCATGGGAGGGCGCTATGCTAAGGGCATGCCGAACCTCGACGTGTACCTGAAAGGCCACGCGGGCGACGATCTCCGCGTCAATCGCCAGGGCCGTGAGCCGGTGTGGATCGCGAACCCGGCGCTGACCCTCGGTATCACCGTGCAGCCGGAGGTGTTGCGCGGCGCGGCGAGTCGACCGGAGTTTCGCGGGCGCGGCCTCTTGGGGCGTCCGCTCTATGCTCTGCCCCTGTCGCTACTCGGCCATCGCGACACTGATCCGCCCCCGATACCGGAGGAGGTCACGACGGACTGGGGAGAACTGATCGACGGAATCTTGACGCTCGATGGTGACACCGAGGACCCGCACATCCTGGAATTCGACCCCGTGGCACGACCACTCATGTACGTTTGGGAGAAGGAGATCGAGCGCGAGCTCGGCGACTCGGGGACGCTTAGCCATATGCCCGATTGGGGCGGCAAGTTGTTCGGGGCGACCGCACGTATCGCCGGCCTGCTGCACTTCGCCCGCCGTGGAGCGCTAGCCATCCACGGGCCGATCGACGCCGAGACGACACGGGGGGCGATCACCATCGCGCGCTATCTGATTGACCATGCCATCACCGCCTTCGCCGAACTCGGGGCCGATCCGCAGATCGAGGACGCGCGCCAATTGCTGCGCGCCATCGAGCGGCACGGCACACACGACGCCGTGGTGTTCACGAAGAGAACCTTGTTCGAGTGGGCTAAGGGACGTTTCAAACGCGTCGAAGACCTAGACGCGCCGTTGCGCCTCATCATCGCCCACGGCTATATTCGCGAACAGGAGAGCGAGACACGCCCTGGCCCTGGTCGCAAGCCCAGTCCGACCTATGAAACGAATCCCCACTGGATCGGTTCGCAGTATTCGCATAACGCGCAGAATGGGGCAGGGTGATGGATTCTGCGAATACTACGCATTGTGCGAGGAGGCCAACGGCACCGCGTGCCGCCTGCCCGCCGCCACGATGCCGCGACAAGATCGCCAATTGCTGCGAGGGGATCGGGCGGCAGCGTGCGACCGTCGTGGGAGCGACGATATGAGGCCTCACGGGAAAACACGTCAGCAGCGCACACCGAGGTGGGACCATGCCGAGCACGTCCAAGCGTAAGTGCCGCACCACTCTCACGCCGGAGGAATGGTACCCCGGCTTCCTCGCGCTGCTCGCGCAGACCGGTATGGTACGCCTCACCTGCCAGCAGGTCGGGATCGCGCGTCGCACGGCGTATCGCCACCGCCGGGCCAACCCCGCCTTCGCCGAGGCATGGGCACTGGCGATGGAGGACGCGGGCGATGCGCTGGAGGCTGAGGCGCGACGGCGGGCGCTGTTGGGGGTGGAGACACGCCGCCTGATCCTCTACAAGGGCAAGCCGGTAATCGACCGGTCGCGGCCCGGACGATGGGCCGATGGCCAGGGCAATGACTGGATCGAGGGCGTCTCGCAAGGGCGGAAATGCTGGACCGGGGCATTCCTCTATGCGGTGGAGATGCGCTACTCCGACGGCCTGCTCGCGCTCCTCCTGAAAGCCGCCAAGCCGGAGAGGTACGCCGCGCGCCCGAGGATCGACCAAGGTGCGGTCATCAAGGAGGCCGAGCGCGTGGCCGCGGTGCTCGGTGTCCCGCTGGATGCACTGCTCGCGGAGGCGCGGGCGCTCCAAGCCGGGGGCTGAGGGATCGGGGAAGGGCACATAGGCACACCGGAACGGTATTCGCGCGCTGCCATCGCCGGGAGACCATGGGGCGATCATGTCATCGTCGCGGAGAGCCGATCACACGCCCGCACGCAATCCGGTTCCACAGGCGATAGGGGAACGACGCGATGATCGCCGCTCCCTGTCCTCGCCCTCTGACCGACGCGCAGCCTATCCGCGAGTGAGTGAGCCGATACGAAAGAACGGAAAGGATCGACGATGAGCAACCCGAGCTTTTACTTGGATCGCCAGCATGGTGAGACGGAGCAGGCCTTCGAGGGCTTTAGCTACTTCCGCGACCTCGGGCTTGGTCGCACCGTAGCTGCAGTTGGGAGAAAGTTGGGGAAAAGTGGGAATCTTGTGGACCGCTGGTGTCAGGCACATCGCTGGCGCGACCGGGCGGCCGCCTATGATGCCGCGCAGATCCGCGCCCGCGAGACGGCCACGGCGGAGCGTCGCCGCGTGCTGATCGAACGTCACTTGCAAGGTGCGACCGACCTCTTCGATCTGGCCATGCGCGGGATGCACCCCGCCCCGCTCCTCGATCGTGACGGGAGAGCAGTGTCCGACGAACAGGGGCGACCGATCTATCGACCACTCTCCCTGCGCGAGTTGGCCGGGGCAGCGACAGCGCTCGACAAGGCGATCCAGCAGCAGCGCCTCGCCGCTGGCCTGCCCTCCGATGTGCGTCAGCACGATGTGGCCATGCGACAAACGTTCGAGGAGATGAATACGATGATGGAGGAGGTGCTCGCGATAATTGAGGAATTTGTCTGTGACGATTGTCGCGATAAGATCGCCGATCGCATGGATGAAATAGGGCAGCAGCGAGCGCGGATAGAGCAGGGTGTGCTATAGCCCTACGAAGAGATAAAGTGCGCCCCCATCCCTGTTTGGCTGTGGAGGCAACCTACTTTATGCCGCGCACCTTCCGCTTGCCGTCGTTCCGTGATGATAATCGCGGTTCCCCCCATCGGTGGGGACGATGCGCGCTGCTTGCGCGTGCGCCCGGCGGCGAGCGGTTCACCCCCACACCCGTGGGGACGATCTCGACGTAGTAGAGCCAGATCGCCTCCTGCTCCGGTTCACCCCCACACCCGTGGGGACGATCACCTCACCCGGTTATACCCCGGCACATACGGCGGTTCACCCCCACACTCGTGGGGACGATGTGATTAGGGAGCACCGATGACACCAGAGCAGCGGTTCACCCCCACACCTGTGGGGACGATAACTGGTTGAAGACGGTGCGCTTCTCCGCGAACGGTTCACCCCCACACCCGTGGGGACGATCGCAACCATGACTATCGGGTCCAACCGGTGACCGGTTCACCCCCACACCCGTGGGGACGATCAGGGCGTCACGATGGATCAGGTCGCCAATAACGGTTCACCCCCACACCCGTGGGGACGATCGAACGGCCCGAGCTGGCGCGTTGTCCTGCCGCGGTTCACCCCCACACCCGTGGGGACGATTCCCGCGCATCGAGGTAGCACCAGTGCGCCCGCGGTTCACCCCCACACCCGTGGGGACGATTACTCCCGCAGAAAGAACCTGAACCGCCACCACGGTTCACCCCCACACCCGTGGGGACGATACTGGGAGAATCGGCATCATGGCTTGATTTGCACCAGCCACAATCCCTCAAAGTCTACGACAGATCGGCTAGGTTCGCCCATAAAACGGAGGCTGAATCCCTGATCGGCATCGGAGCTGTGGATCAGCGTCCCCGCGCCGCCTTTCATGCTCTCGCAGACGTACTCCCACAGCTTGTCGCGCACCAGTGCCGACAGCCGCCCGACTAAGACTCCCGCGCGCACTTCCAGCATCCAGCGGGTCAACTCGCCGCGTAAGCTCGTCGGTACCCGCTCAAGCACCATGACAGTCATCGCTCACTCCCTTCCGACGCGCGACCGGCGGCCTTGACCCCGCCCTCGACCATCCCGCGCAGCGGGTCCCACCAGCCGCCCGGCGCGGTTATGTCGGCGTCGTAGTCCGCCCCTTCTGCGCGTAATAAACCCTCCGTCATGGCGAGGACGCGGTCGATATTGGCGACGACCCGCGCCTTTCCAATTCGAACGTACCTTGCGCATCGCGCCCCCAACGGCACCACGTCCTATGCGGGCGCGATTGAGAGCAGACCGAAGCCATAGGCCTTGGCGCTGCCGATCCCAGTTGCCAACGTCTCGCGAAATTTCCCGGTATCGTCAATTGCCAGCCGCCCTTCAAAGAGCACCGATCCGAAGGTCATGCGCTTCCGACCTTCCTGCTCCTTCGGACGATTGCCAATGACGTTGACACCGTGACTGGCGCGGACATCGGCGATGCCAGCGGTGGCGTGGACATCCAGGAGCCGAAAGCCGCCCGTCTCGCCCTTCCGCGCCAACCAGGCGAGTTGGTCTTCCTCGCGCTGCAATTCGACCCGCTTCCCGAATAGCGGATCGCCCGGCGTCGCCACGCGCCGCGTCGGGTTGGCTCGCAACCGGAATCGCAACGCCAGCCCGTCACATAGGCGCGTGTAGAAAGAGTCGAGCGGCCTGACTGCATACCCGCCAGCGCCATCCCAGTCGGGCAGCAGGTACTCGGGCGGCAAGCACGACCAATCCGGGATGACGCTCGACTGCACGAGGAGGGGAACACTCCCAGCCTCGGTCGCCGCCTCTACTCGATAGAGCAGGCCGAACATCGCGCGTGCGCCGCTCCCATCGATCGGTGCCTGTGGGAGCGCGCTGCAGAGCGTCTGGTGGAGTGCCTGGCAATCCGCGAGCGCGCGGCGAACTGAGCGCTCGCGCGCATCGAGATACAGCCGCGAGAGATACAGCGTCGTCGCAGCCTCAATCATTGGCCCCCCCTTCGTCAGACTGGCCGTAGTAGTCGATATGCACAGAACGCGTGGTGAAACGTCGCGCGGTGGAAACGAACGAGAGCGGCACATCGGCGCGCACATCGGCGGTGCTGCCGGGTTCGGCATCGAGGACGAAGCGCACGCGCGGGTCCAGCGCATTCCCCCGCGCATCCTGCCACGGATACGCGCGCAGCACGTCGAGCAATTTGCCCTCGCGCAGCCCCGGTCCGAGTGGCGCGGCATCGGGCAGACGCGGCGGCACACCCGGTACGAACGCCTTGCGCCCCAATGCCAGTTGCCAGACCGGCGCGGCCAACGCCCGATCGAGTTCGCGCAACAGCGTCACCTGCTCATCGGTCATTGCCATCAGTCCCACCAGGAAGTCGGCGTCAGCGAGATAGTAGCGATCTGAGAGCACAGTGCCACCGAGCTTACCGTCGGAACCGATGACACCGTATGATCCCCCGCGCCAGTTGCCACCACCCGTCGTCTGGTAATCGCGCCCGACACTCCCCTCGCGATCCACGCGTACCCCCATCTTCAACGCGGTGACATCGGCGATCGGCTTTTCACGCGTCCGACCAAGTGCCGCGCAGAGAAGGCCCACCACGCCGCTTTTTGATGGTTCCCGCCCGGTATCGCGGTTGCCGAACCGGCTCTGTGTCCCCCACGATTGCATCGGCCCGCTCAGCCGTATCAACAAGGTCCACATCATGCCGCTCCACCATCAGTTATGGCGGCAAGTACTTGATCTATCAGAACGTCCATGCCACCAACGCGCGCGTTCGCCAAATGCGTGACCGCCTCCGGTTCAGTTGTCGCCAGCCAAATACCGCGCAGTCCTCGCTCGCCGTACATGGTAACGAGTTTCTGCCAATAGTTATCGAATTCAGCGATCGAGCGTTGTACCAAATCCTGTTCAACATTAGGCCGGACCGGGCGGACGAAGGCATTGGCGAGCGACCACAGGCCGTGTTCGCGGACGACCGCCATGACGAATGATGGCTGGTTCTGCGCCGCCATACTGTTCTGCTTACCGGTGGGGATCGCTGTCACGGAAGCGCGGAGGAACGCTTCCACTGTCTGATATGCCAGCACCTGATCATCGCGCAAATTCTCGCGCAATTGCTCGACATTTACGTTCGCATAGCGGTAAAAGCAAGCAGAATTGAACTCGACCGTACCGATCATGTCCGCGCCCGCAGTATCGTCCGGCTTGCGATCGTCGATCGCGGTAAAGTAATCAAACTCCGCGCTAACCTTGTTGGTCGAGAGCGCGTGAGCGACCTGGCAGGCCGCAGTGATGTTCCGCCCCGGAAGATTGGCGATCATCCGCCCGAAGAGGGCGAGATCCGCAGCCTTCCCGCCATTGAGTAGCGCATCGAAAGCATCAATTGCTGCCTGCTCCTCCCCCGCTCCGGCTGACTTGCCGGTCCTTTTTGCCCCACCCCGCCCGCGGGTCTGCCCTGTAGTGTCTGCCGGGATGACAGAGGCGACAAGCGCGTCCCAATGGTTCAGGCAGACTTCGACCGCACCCGCGATCTCCGCCTCCCCGAGGAAGAGCAGATACTCGGTCTTATCTTCCTTTGCCAGCTTCAGATTTACCCCATCCAGGAGGCGGGCCACCACATCCCGGGCTTGACCGGACTCCTTCCCCCGCGCGACCAGCCGTTCGGTCAGGGCTTCGACCACCCGCTTCGTGCGCTGCGCCAGATGTTCCTCCGGCAACAGCCGTTCATCCTTGAACGCTGTTCGGATCGCACGCTTGAAGCACTGGCTGGAGATGCGTGCGCGGCGATAGCCACCGAACTCGCAGTCCTTCGGAGAACCAGTATCGTCGCGATTCAGATTCGACGGGGCGAAGTTCTGTAACAGGTGCAGTTCAATCAGCATCGCTGTCCTCCCTCATCTACTAGCCAGCCGAACGATCCTCGTCCCCTGGTTCCCCCATTGCCCCACCATGATCCTCGGCCTCACGCTCTGGACGCTGCCAGAAAGCCCGCGCCCAAGCCCGCTGTACGCTGCGGCTCTCCCATTCCCACTCTTGCAGATCGCGGAGGAGTTGTGCCCAATCCACCGGGACTGAGCGCCCTTTCAGAAGACTCACACTATGACGCAGATGGTTGGGGAGATCGTCACGTCGGCAATTCAGGAGCGCGACGAACCGCCGCTCGATACTCTCGTTGCTCCCGCCAACATTCTCGCGCTCGATCTCATGCACCAACTGAGCGAGCGATGCACCGAGGTTCGTAGATATAGCCTTTACCCCCCCCTCGACCTGCGGCCAAGACACCTGATGCACCGCGAAAAGCGCGGCAATGAGGTAGTAAGCCTCCTCCTCACCCCTTCGGCTCTCGCGCGACAGAAATGGCATGACGTAGCGATGCGTCTCTACCGCTTCGCCGGGAGTCTTGCCCAACCCACGGCGCAGCGCCGCCAGTGGTGCCCGATCCTCCCTATCCACGAGCAGTTGCAGGAAATTCACGAACTCGCGCTCTCGTGCGCGTGGTGGACTCATGCCTCGACCTCCCCATAGGTTGTATCCTTCTCAGGAATGGCCCCATTCTCCACGTCACCAAAGATTCCCCGCAATCTGCCCCTCAACTCCCGTTCCGCTCGCGTGATCGCTTTCAGCGTTCGTCCAGAGGTGTCCATGCCCCTGGCTGTTTCCCCGAATGCGCGCCAGGCTGATCGCTTGATTTCATCCCTCCAGGCCTGGAGCGTCACCGTGCCATATTGCCAGTCACCATCCTCATCTCGCGCGCGATCATCAGGCAATGAAACGAGCAGCCTTAGGAATGGCGGTTCGAGTCGTGACCAGTAGCGACGCGACGGCGACCAAGCAGCAACCAGGGAAGTAATCCGCTTCTTAGTGGCCTTGTCGCGCTTGACCTTTGCCAACCCATCCACCTCTTTCTCCGCATCCGGGAAGACTACCAATGCCGCCAGCGTCTCGCTCGTCATGAGCAACGCCCTGCCCGACCGCTCCGCTATATCCAACGCGCCTTCCAATTCTTCCCAGAGCGTACGCTCCTCTAGATACAGCAACGGCAGCGGAAGCCGGTCCTGCCGCCATAGAACGATGTTCGCCGCCTGGCCCTCCTCGGTAGTAAAACCGAAGAGGCTGAAGGCGTAGCGTTCCTGCGCATGTATGCGCCCCTGCCGGGCGGCTTCGCCGATACGCGCAAGCCAGCGGAAGAGTTCTGGTCGTCCGGCAAAGGGATCGCGATCCACGAAGAGCGCGCTGCTATCGCGCCAAACTGCACGTTGAGGCCGAAAGTTGCGCGGCACCATACCTCGAACCTCATCACGCCGATACGACTTGAAAGGATCGAGTACACCATCAATGAGGCGCAAATCTTGCCGGACCTTGCATCCAGCTACACTCTTGCCATCCACTGCTGGTAGAAGCTCAATCCTACGACTCTGCCAGGTAAGGTAATCGAGGTAACCGCGTGGCACGGTTCCTTGGCGATCTGGCACACCCGGAGTATCCTGCTCCCACCGGGGCAAGTCGGTCCCGACATGAGGTAGAGGGCGCTCATTGTCATAGCGGATCAGATTGAGCATGAGCGTCTCAAAAAGTGTGTTCCCCTGAGCCAAAACGGTGAAGCCGCGCGTCAGTGGCCCATCCTGGAAATAGAAAGGCTGGCTTTTGCCGAAGCCGATTGAATATCCCTGCCGGACTAGTAGGAGATGTGCGGCCCTGGCGGGCGTAGTCATCCGCGCGGAGTCCGGCGCTTGCTGGTGGACTCGGTGATCAAAAAGTGTTGAGCTATTGCCGTAGACTAACTCCGGAGCGAGGAAGGCCATGTCATGGGCGTCGGTGTCGTCGGTGAAACGTACTTGATAGAATGGCTGCTCAGGATCGAACAGGTCGAATCGATGATGCCAGCGGGCGAGATACTCATCAAGAGCAATCATGTCCCATGCACCGCGCTCCCAGAGCGCGCACCATTCCTCAATAGTGCGCGGGCCGAGATTGCGATGCAGGAGCGCTAACAGCAGCCTGTGAACCGCGACGGTGACGAGCGGAGAGGGATCATAGACCTCGCGAATAGCGGGTGATTGCGCCAACACCCCCCGAAGGCTCAGGTCCTCACACCGGTTATCCTCCAACAGGTTGCACGGAATCCACGGTTCATCGATTAGGTTGAAGCTCGGCATATAAGTCCTCCTTACTCCTCGATCGAGGCATTCTCGCTATCCTGCGATTCGACGAGCACGCCACGCTTCGAATCAAGCGCCAGAACGTAGCTACTTCCCGGCACCCTCGCGCGGCTGCGAGCGTCCAGAATGATTAGGCGGTGATAGCGCAGCAATGGAGAATTGGCCCATCCGGGCGGCGCAGGCTGACGCAACAGGTGGTGGACGACGCGCCGATCGCTCAGCGTGACCGCCTGGCGCAGGAGAGCCAACGCTTCTAGTAATCCCGGGGTCGCCCGTTGATCGATGGCCGCGCCTCGCACCGGGTCGAGAATGATCAACGAGACCGAGGGCTCGGTCAGACGGGTAAGAGCTTGCAGCGCGGGATTGAACGTGGGATCACCTTCCTCCAACTCTCGATTGAAGTCCTCGAAAAGCTCATCCTCGTAGAAGGGTGGGAGGATACGGTTTCCCTTCGCAGCCCACTCATACCGCTGCCTTTTCTGCTCCAAGCCTTGCCTCGTCTCATCCCATCGCGCCATGAGCGCCGGGTCTGGGCAGGAGCACGCATCGTCATAGACCG
>DATCMP010000728.1:0-1793 GCA_036563365.1 Thermomicrobiales bacterium | reverse complement strand
CGGTAGGCGTTGTTCCACCTACCGACACGCCCCGCCCCTATGCTGCCCGACTAATCCTCCGCCGAGCGTCGTCGCCGCAGAAAATCTTCGACATCCTGGATCAGCCCCTTGCCCGTATTCCGCGCTCGGCGGAACGTCTCGGGGTCATCCTCATCGTCGTCTTCGTCGTCTTCGTTCTGCGTTTCGAGGCTATTGATGTAGGAACTCGCCTCGGGGTCGTGCGCGACCGCTTCGTTGACCTGCGCGACGAACGTATCGGCTTCGCCCGACAGCTCTTGCAGATCGAGATGTAGGTCTAGCAGTTCATCGAGCCGCCGCAGGATACCGAGGGTCACCATCGGATTCGGCGAGGCGGAGAGATAGTGCGGCGCGTGGCCCCAGAAGCTCGCGCCCTTGATCCCCGCCTTCGCGCAGGCATCGGTGAGGATCCCGACGATACCGGTCGGTCCTTCGTAACGCGAGCCACGCGCCGCCTGATGGCCGAGGCGGGCGCGCAACGTCTCGTCGGTCGCCGTGACATTGACCCGCGACGGTCGCGCATGGGGCACATCGGCGAGCAGCGCGCCGACGGTGATCAGCGTACTGACCTCGAATTCGCGAATAATATCGAGGATCGCCCGCGTGAACCGCTTCCACTTGAGCGACGGCTCGATGCCGAGAAAGAGGATGAAGTCCTGATCGCGCATCGGATCCCGATAATACGAGAACTCGTTCGTGGGCCAGTCGATCTTGCGTTCGTTATTATCGTCCACCCGCACCATCGGGCGAACTTCCGTGAAATCGTAGAATTCTTCGGCATCGATCTCGGCAAAGGGGACGGTATCCCACGTATCCTGCAGAAATTCGATCGCCGAGGAAGCCCCTTCGGCAGCATCGTTCCAGCCCTCGAAGGCGACGAGCATGATCGGGCGACGGAGTTTCGGACGCTCGCTGATGATCAGATCGCCGTTCGGGCTGGGGCTGGCACCCGGTTCGTAGTGCATCTCTGACATTCACCCCTCCATCGGGCCGATTCACCCCGTGTCGTCCGTCCACGTTGCGGCCCATTCTACCAATTATACTATCCCGCCCGGTGATCGATACATTTGCTGAATCGGTGGTTCAGGTTCGCGCAGGGGAGGCGAGAAGGGGCGTTGACGGAGACAGCAATCCCAAGGGTAGGGCGCGGGCGCTTATTCGCCGACGGCGTTCACATGGTGTGTCACCCGCAGCAATCGCCCGGCACGGTCGATCACGATGGCAACGAGATCGATCCGCCAGATCCGGTCCTCATGCTCGGGATGCGCTTGCAGGAAAAGCGCGCCGAGGCGGAGGAGACGTGCGGCCTTCGCGCCGACGATCGACTCCTCCGGCGTGCCGTGCGTCTCACCGCGCCACGTGCGTACCTCCACGAATACGAGTTCCTCCCCGTCGAGGGTGATCAGATCGAGTTCGCCCGCCGCGCAGCGCCAGCCACGAACGAGGATGGTGTGGCCGCGGCCAGTCAGAAGGTGTGCCGCATGATCCTCACCGAAATCGCCGAGGCGTTTGCGCGGGGTGCGCCGGTCGGTCATTCGGGCGCTCGAACGGCGGCGAGCGCTCGCAACGGCGCGAACGACTGGCGGTGCTCGACGCAAGAACCGTGCGCGCGGAGTGCCGCGTGGTGCGCGGCGGTGCCATAGCCTTTGTGCCGACCGAAGCCATAACCCGGAAACCGCTGGTCGAGCGCGATCAAGGCGCGGTCACGCGCTACCTTGGCCACGATCGAGGCGGCGGCGATCGAGAGGCACTCGCGGTCACCGCGCACGATCGAC
>DATCMP010000727.1:0-2772 GCA_036563365.1 Thermomicrobiales bacterium | reverse complement strand
GACTGGCGATCGATCAGCTGGCGGCGATGGCGGGCGCGCAGGACGCGCAGATCGCTGCTCGGCAACTCGAAGCGGTGATCGGGATACTCCTCGAAGTCGCGCTCCTCGGAGCCGTGCGCCTGCCGGTAGAACCAGACCGATTGCGGCTCATCGACCTGGATCAGGCGCATCTGCCCGTCGGGCATCCGCAGCCAGAGGCGCAGTTCGGCGGCGGGCGTGTTGACGTAGACCGAGGCGCTGTAGCTCAGTTCCAACTCCGCATCGGTGATCGTGGCACCTTTGAGCAACTCGGCGGCGGGCCAGAATTCGCTCGGCGGCTCGTCATCGTCGTCGTCCTCGTCGTCCAGGTCTGCGTCTTCGGCATCGAGTACGGCGTCATCGAGTTCGTCCCGCTCATCATCGGCCTCGTTCAGCAGCGCGTCATCCGGCTCATTTGCGGCCGCATCAGCAGGACGATAACGATACCCGCGTCGCTCCTTGCCCTCGTTGCCATCACCCCGTCCCGAACTCATCATCCCTCCTCATAATCACAGCCCTGACAGGCGACGAAAGATCGCTCCAGTTGCACCACCAGCGCGTCGCGCCGAAACGCTACCACGCACCAGCGACGAGGATGCGGCATAGATACCACAGACCATCGCGTGACGCGACCGATCGCAACGGATCAGCGATGCGCCACACGACAACCATCCCCCATTCGCACAACCCACAGAACGTATAGCGGGTTAACACCGACGTATGGACGGTTGACCAGCGAGAATCAGGTTGGGTATGTACTACCGCCCCTTAACGCATCACCCCTCCCTCTTCAGGGGAGGGGCCGCGGGAGGGGTCATCCCACTTCAACAGCCAAATCACGCACGCGCCGCCGCTTTCGCCCGACGACGTGGTGCGGCCTGCACGGGCGCGGGTAAAGGCATCGGGGCTGGGGCAGCAGACGACTCGGGGACGTGCGCCGACTTCCAGACTTCCACGCGCTCCAGCATCACGCGGGCATTGGCGCGCGACGCCTCGGTCAGCGGGACACCATCGAGCATCGCGGCGATCTCGTCCACGCGCTCATCGTCGGTGATCCGTTCGACGTTGCTGATTGTGCGGTCATCGAGTTGCTGCTTGCTGATCTTAAAGTGGCTATCGGCAAACGCGGCGATCTGCGGCAGATGGGAGATGCAGAGAACCTGGTGATGGCTGTGACCGGCGGTGAGCCCCCACAGCTTCTCCCCGACGACCTGACCGCTCCGCCCGCCGACACCCACATCAACCTCATCGAAGACCAGGGTCGGCGTCGTATCAACCTCGGAGAGGATCGATTTCAGGGCCAGCATCAGGCGGGCCGTCTCGCCACCGGACGCGACGCGCGCCAGCGGCTTCAGCGGTTCGCCGGAGTTCGCCGCCAGCAGGAACTCGACCCGATCGACGCCGTGGTCATCGAAGGCCAAGCGGCGCTCGCCCTCGCTGTCATAGACGGGCGCACCATGCGGATCGGTGACGTGCGCGATCTGCGTGGCGAACCGCGCCCGGCCCATGTTCAACTCGCGGATCGATGCCTCGACCGCCGCCGAGAGCCGATCGCCCGCCTCGCGCCGCTTGCCGGTGAGGACAACCGCCTTCGCGCCGATCTCGGCCAGCAACTCGGCCTCGCGGGCGCGCAACTCCTCGGCGCGCTCCCCGCTCCGCTCGATCTGGCGCAACTCCTCGTTCGCCTGGGTGCCGAACGCGATCACCTCGGCGAGGGTCGCGCCGTACTTGCGCTTCAGATCTTTCAGCAGGGTCAGCCGCTCCTCGATCTCCTCCAGGCGGTGCGGGTCGCCCTCGATCCGCTCGCGATAGTCGCGGATCGTCGCGGCGGCGTCTTCCAGCAGATAGCCTTGCTCCTCGACCGCCGCGCGCGTCTCCTCCATCGTCGGATCGAGCGAGACCAGTTCGGCCAGCGCGGTGTTGACTTGCCGCAGCAGATCCAACGCGCCGCGGGGCGCCTTCGCCCCGGAGAAATCGTCGCCAGCGCCGCTCAACTTGCGGTAAGCCAAACCAGCCAGATCGGTCAGCCGCCCGGCGGAGGCGAGGACGCGCCGCTCGGCGAGCAGTTCATCCTCCTCTTCCGCGCGCAGCTTGGCCGCATCGATCTCCTCGACCTGGAAGCGGAGCAGATCGACGCGCCGCGCCAGTTCGCGATCGTCGCGGTCGAGCGACGACAGGCGCTCGCGCACGCCGCGCAACTCGACCACCACCTTCGTCAGCGCCTCGCGCTCGGCGGTCAGGCCGGCGTAGCGGTCGAGCATATCGATGTGGTTGGCGGGGCGCAAGAGAGTCAGGTGATCGCTCTGGCCGTGGATATCGACCAGCCGCTCCCCGAGCTTCGCCAGGGTCCCGGCGGTGATCGTGCGCCCGTTGACCCGCGCGGTGCTGCGCCCGTTGGCGGTGATCTCGCGCGACAGGATCAGCGGTTCATCGCCGGAGGCGTCGTCGTCGCTGAGGCCGAATTCGACGAGGGTAGCCCGCAGCGCCTCAGCGCCCGGCCCCGCGACCTCGAAGACCCCCTCGACGCGCGCACTCGGCGCACCGGCGCGCACGAATTCCGCCCCGGTCCGCTCGCCGAGGATCGCCCCGAGCGCGTCGATGATGATCGACTTGCCCGCGCCGGTCTCGCCGGTGAGGGCGTTGAATCCCGGCCCGAAGGTGAGCCGCAGGCGGTCGATGATCGCGAAGTCGCGGATACTCAATTCTAGTAGCATAGCCCTCGCCTGTGTCAATCCGCCCAGCCACGCCCGGCAC
>DATCMP010000726.1:0-11317 GCA_036563365.1 Thermomicrobiales bacterium | reverse complement strand
TTCAGCTTCCGACGGATATCCCCGAGGAGTGCCTCGCAACGAGCGCCGAGGCGGTCGATCTTATTGATGAAGATCAGCAACGGAAGCCCGGCGGCGCGGATCGCCTGCGCGAGGCGGCGTGTCTGCGGCTGCACCCCTTCCACCGCCGAGACGACCAGCACCACGGCATCGAGGACGCGCAGCGAACGCTCGACCTCGGCGACAAAATCGCCGTGTCCGGGGGTATCGATGAGGTTAATCTTGAGCGTGTGCAGCTGGAACGATACCACCGCAGATTTGATGGTGATGCCGCGCGCTCGTTCCAACTCCAAGGTGTCGGTCTGCGTCGTGCCTTTATCGACACTGCCGACCGCCTCGATGGCACCGACCTCGAAGAGGATCCGTTCGGTGAGGCTCGTCTTACCGGCGTCTACATGCGCCAGAATCCCGATATTGACAATCGCCATGCGCGATACTCCCGTTGAAGAAACATCCGTAGGCTGAGTTCTTCAACAGTCGGCGCATTGGACCTCCTCGTGCCGCGGGCAAAGGTGTCAATATCGGATGACTCGCCCCCACTCCCGGCACGCTGCGGCGCGGTTCGGAGGTGCGACCAGACCGATCAGCATTCTAGCAAGGGGACATCTATCGACGCAAGGTACGCTGCGGAGCGTCGTCGCCTCGCCGTCCATCGACGCGCGCGTGGACGGTCGGCGGCGGTTCGCCGCTCGCCCGCGCGTTCTGACGCAGAGCCATTGACACGGTAGAACTTTCGTTCTATGCTGCCGGTGTTGAGAATGTACGTACGGAGGGATGACGATGGCGCGACGTAGCAAACCGACGTTCCCGATCCCCCAGGAAGTCATCAACGCCGCCGAGAATATCAAGGGTGCGCCGCAACGGGCGTTGCTGGCCGACGAGATCAAGCGATGCCTGGAAGAGGATGAGCAGTCAGGCGAAGAGGCCGCCGAGGCGATCCGGGCAACCCGTTCGTTCGTCGAGGCATTGGATGTGGCGCAGGACTATGTGATCTTCGAGATCGCGGATGGGGAGTGATCGCGAGTCGCGAGCGTGGGCGGTATCTCTGGATCGGTCAGGGGTTGGCATTAGCGCTTCGATCGCGTCGCCGCGTGTCCGGGTTGGCGGTGGTACCCTAGCCGCGCTTGTGTTTACCGCAACGCTCGCAGCTGGCGGTTGGGTCGATTGATTCCGCAGCAGGGGCCGGGCTCGTGAGCCCGGCCCCTTTGCTTGTTGATGGTGAGCGTCACGCTGTCCGCCGCTCACGCCGCTTACGGGTTGGCGATGTCGCCGGGAGCGCCGTTATTCAACGTGCCAAACGGGACGTACACGGCGGTGAGTTGCCCGTTCGTGAATGTGCCGGAGGGGATCGGCGCTAGCTGGCCCGGGCGGGTGACGAGAATGATCAGCTGCAGGTTCTGGTCGCCCGCCTCGGTGACCCGGACCAGCCAGGTGCGCGAGAGGGTCACCGTCGGGCTTTCGGCTGCGGTGATCGACATCAGCGGGCTACCCGCGAGGGTCACGAGCATCGTGCAGTTGTTGCAATTATTCAAGCCGCCGAAGCGGAAGATGCCGGAGGCATTGACGAGGATATACCCGGCCCCGGGTGCCTTGATAGTTGTCGTGAGCGCCAATGTGGGCGGCGAAGTGGTACCACCAAGCGTCGGTATGGTTGCCTCCGCCGATTCATCGTTATTGCGTGCCGCGTAGACGAGATCGTTCGCGGCGTAGGTCGTGCCACCAACGCTTGCGTTCCTACTGGCGAGGCGCGCGGCGTTCGTGACCGGCTTGTTCGCCCCGAGGCCCGCCGTGCGCGCCAGGAACGAGGCCATCTCTTCGCGCGTGACGTTCGCTTTGGGATCGTAGAGGCGCTGGCCGGGGTTATTCGGGTCCTCGAAGCCGGTGGTGATCCCCGCATTGCCGATCGCCTGGATGTTTGGTTGGTGTTCCGGGGCGGCGGTGCTGATGTCGGTGAAAACGGGATCGGCGGCGAGGATCGACAGCGGTAGCAGGGCCATGCACAGGACGCTGGCAGCGATGGCGACTAGGCGCTTCTTCACGCTCGTGGCGCGGCGAACGGCCCGGCGCGGCATCAGGGTGGCGCGTTGCGCGGCAACTTCCCGTTGCAGCGCGATGAGTTGGCTGCGTAGATCGCGTTCGTCGGAAGGATTCATACCCTTGTTCTCCTCATTCTCCGGTGATCGGCCAACGGTGAGCGATTATTGCTCCCCGCTTGTGGCGTGGTCGTCGTGGCGATCGATCGTCACGATGGCGATGAGCGGCAACCCGAGATCACGAACTTTCATCAGTACGCCATGCAGTGCGGCCTGATCGAGAAGTTCGCCGCTGAGGAGCGTGTGACCGCCGGGGAGATGGGCGATCGCCAGGCCATCGAACCAATCGGACCATGACAGATCGAGGTGACCGGCGACCTGAATCTCGTAGTGCCTCGGCATCGTCGTACCCTGCCCATACCGTCCGCCGCAATGCGCTGATCGCCGCTCGACACGACTGCCCGGCGGCGCTCTTCCGGTGCGGTAGGTCATCGCTTCTCTCCTCTCTCTATTCGCCCGAATGCGTCATTGGTACGACGATAGCGTCCAGCGCGTCGGCGCACGCCGCCCTGTGGGTAGGGTTGGTGGTATGGATTGTCAGCATTGTGGGTAGGGTGTTGGGTAATCGGGAGGCGTGCGGCGATGGCTGCGGGAGGCGTGCGGCGATGTCAGGCGAGGAGTCCGAGCGCGCGGGCGCGCGCGACCGCCGCCGTGCGGCTCGTGACGGCGAGCTTGCCGAAAATCCGGTTGACGTGCCACTTCACGGTGCCGCTGGCGATGAAGAGGTGCGCCGCAATATCGCGGTTCCCAAGGCCGTCGGCAAGCATGATTAGGATCTCGCGCTCACGCGCGCTGAGAGGCTCTGGGAGTTGGGCGGCCCCACGCTGCTGCGCCGGTGTTTCCTTCGTCCGGGTGAATGCGGCGTGCAGGCGTTGTGCGTACTCGCTGACCTGACGCCCTATGACCGCTGAACCTGGCTTGTGCGCCTGCATGACGAGTTTGTGGAGGAGGGCGCGCAGGGGTGCCCCAAATTCGATGAATGTACGCAGATATCCTTCAGGCTCGGCGAGGGTGAGGGCGCGGGCGAGCGTGGTCAGGGCCGCTTGCTCGTCGCCGCCCGCCACCTGCGCCAGCGATCGCAGCGCCAGCGCGGGGATAAGACATCCCAGATGCCCGACGTTCTCGCTATAGGCTGCGATATAGTCGGCACGACGTAGCGCTTCCCGCTGATCCGCTTGGACCAGCGCCACCCAAGCGAGCGCGAGTTCGTGCAACTCCCAGATGTAATCGGGGAAGCGCGGCGGGGGATACTCCTGGCCGTCGCTGAAGCCGAACGTCGCCAGCAGACCGAGCAGTACCGCGTGTTCATGGGCAAGTTGTGGCAGATCGTGCGCGATCAGGTGATGGCGCAGCCGCGAGAGGGAGGTCAGCAGCAAGGCGAACGGCTGGGCTATCCGCTCGGCCAACGCGCTGGCGCGTTGCAACGCTGCCAGCGCCCCGGCTCGATCGCCACGTGCCTGGGCGATGGACGCCTCGGCCCGGAAGATCGTCCACAGCGGCAGTTGGGTGAGCCAGCGGAGTATCGTCTGGTGTTCGTTGCGGATGGTGGTGGCGTGAGCGGCCCGCTCGATCAAGCTCGCCGCGAAGGTCATATCCCGCGCGGCGAGGGCGTACTCGATCGCCTCATCGAAAAGGTCGGCAGCGGCGAACCAATCGCTCGCCCGCCGGTAGAGTTCGGGTACAAGCTCCGGTTGTTGCTGGTGCAGGCGCTTGCGGAGAAGCTCCGCGAAGAGGCGATGGTAGCGATACCAGGTGCGTTCTTCATCGAGCGGCACCAGGAAAAGGCCCGCGCGCTCCAACTGTTCCAGTATCCCACTACTGGCCCCCGGTGCCGCCGCGGCCGGCTGCACGATCGCGTCGCACAACGGCCCGCAGAGTCGTCCGAGGAGGGCTGTTTGGAGCAGGAATTCCTGGATGGCCGTTGATTGCCCGTGCAGCACCTCTTCGAGTAAATAATCGCCGATATACCGATGGCTGCCGCCGAACGTGATCACGAACGCCGCGCGTGCGGGTGGGGGTTGATTGCGGAGTGCGAGTGCCGCGAGGTGTAGGCCGACCGCCCAGCCTTCGGTGCGTTCGGCGAGGGTGGCAACGAGGTCATCCGCGAGATCGAGATTGAGGCGTTCGTTGATCAGGGTGCCCACTTCGGACGCGGTGAAACGTAAATCGTTCGCGCGTATCTCGGCCAGGTCGCCCCTGGCGCGTAGGCGGGCGAGCGGCAGCGGTGGCTCCGCGCGACCGATGAGGACAAGGTGGAGCTGCGGTGGCCCGCGCTCGATCAGCAGGCCGAGTGTCTGGTGGAGGCCCGGCTCGGTGATCAGATGATAATCATCGAGTACCAGGATAAGCTCGTGGGGCAAGGCGAGCAGCAGGTTGCTCAGCGCGATCACCAGCGCGTCGCTGCCGAACTGGCGTGTTGCGCCCAGTAACTCCAGTATCGTGACGCTGACGCCCGGCGCGACACCTTCGAGCGCGGCGCAAAGGTAGCGCCAGAACCGCACCGGATCATTGTCCGACTCATCGAGCGTGAGCCAGACGAGTGGGGTTCTCGGGGTCGTTTGGTCGTCGTACCAGGCTGTCATAAGCGTCGTCTTGCCTGCGCCCGCCGGGCCGGTGATGACCACGAGTTTGTGGCGTAGGGACACGGTGAGTTGCTCGGCGAGGCGTTCACGCGAGACGAGTTGCGGTCGTGGGCGGGGGATGAATAGTTTGGTTTGCAGCAAAGGGCCAGTTGGCACACCCTGCGGCGCTGTCGGGGCCGGTACGGTCGCCGATGCCGTGGTCGCCGCGCTAAGGGTAGCGGCGGCGGTTTCAAGCCGTTCCTGGGTGAGCGCGGTGGCCGTTCCCAGGTACGTCTTCCGCACCCGCCCCGCTATCGAGCGATACGCGCTCCAATACGCCGAGCCGCGTTGGCGCTCCTCTTTGCGGGCGGTGAAGGTGCTAACCGCGCCATGAAATGCGAATGAGCGGGTCGTGGGGGCGGCGAGCCAGGCGAACCAGGCGGGGCTGCCGACGGCCAACGGTGTATTCGCCCCTTGTCCCGATTGGTGGAGGAGCCCTTCGGCGACGATGGGTAACGACCCCGGCATTCGTACCTTACCCAACCAGATGGCGTTGTTGGTGGCCCTCCTGACCCCAAGGATGAACGTGCGGCAGTATAGCATCTACGCGGGTTCATCTCTTCCACGAAAAAGCGGCACCGATCGATCGGTGCCGCTTCCGGATTCCAACGTTTCGTTCGCGCATAGGCGACTGGCTAGGCGGCGAGATCACGCTGCAATTCATCGCAGACCTGCTCGTACTCACGCAGCAGGGCGACCCAGAAATCTTCCCAGGTCGTGACATCGTTGCCTTCCGCCAAGCCGTGCTCGATCCGGTCGTAGCCCTGTTCGAGCCGGTGATAGAGGCTATCGCGATTCTGTTCGAGGGCGTTGCGATCCCGCTCGGGCGTCGTGGTGCCTTCGTTAAGTTGCGGGCCGAGGACCCGATAGCGTCCCTTCATCGTCGCTCACTCCTTTGCTCGTCGTGGGGGAAGGCACCGACCCGGTGGCTCAGGCGACCTCATTCCGTCGTCGCTGCAGCGCCTCGATCAATGTCGAAGCATCGCGACGATTCAACTGGTCAACTTCCTGGTTATACAGTTCTCGGGTCCAGTCGGCGAGCTCCTGCTCGTCCAGTCCCGCCTCGCGGGCGATGGCCCGGATGAATTTCACCTGGCGCTCGGTCGCGCGCTGGTTGCCCTGCTCGACCGCCGCAGTCTGGGCGGCGGTGGCGATGTTACCACCGCCTGACCGCTGCCCACGATTCTTCGCGAAATCCACCGGCGCATCGACGATCCGCATCTGACCGTTATTGCCCATGATATTGCCGCCGCCAAACTCGTGGTCCTGGCAGAACTGCGTGCCGTAGCCGAGCGCGGCCAAGGCGCGGCCGATCGCCTTTGTCTCGGCTTTTTCGAGGAAGTCGCGGAAATCACCCGCACTCTCGCTGCCATAGCCGGTCGCGCTGCCACCATCGGGGATAGTGACGCGGGCCTTGAAGACCGCATCGTGGTCTTCGAGGCGTACCAATTCAGTCTCGATGCTCGCCTCGGGGTGTTCGGTACGCAGCCAGAGCAGCCGCCACTTCACTTCCAGATATTCCCCGCGGCCATTCAAGTTCACCAGATACTTGGCGGGCTCGAATTGCCCCCCGATCGTCTCTGCGATCCGCTCGCTCATGTGCTCATCCCCCCTTGTGTGCTCTCCACGGGACCGAAAGAACATTTGTTCTATAAGGAAGTATAGACCGCTCGTGCGCCCCTGTCAAGGGTTTTCGGGGCGACAAAAAGCGCGACGGGCGAAACCTCTGCCCTCGTCGCGCTTCTTGTTTTCGCTGCCCTGTCGCGGTAAAACGCGCTGTTAGCTCGTCACCAATTGGCCGCTCATCCCGTAGGAACTGAGACGTTCCTGGAAATCATCGATGCTGAGTTCGAGCGCTTGCGCCGCGCTGACGCGGTCGCCGTTGTGCTGGCTCAGCGCCTCGTTGAGGATCGCGCGCTCGGTCTCCTGGATGATCAGATTCCAGGAAACACCTTCGCGGACCTTCTGGCTGATGTCGACGAGGTGACGTTCCATCGTGGAGGAGAAGACGATCATATCCGCGCTGATCACACCACCTTGCGAGAGGACGGTGGCACGGCGAATCGTGTTCTCCAGTTCGCGCACGTTGCCGGGCCAACTATGGTCCATCAGCACCTGCACCGCCTCCTCGGTGATCCGCGCGGCCGGTGAGCCGGGGACATAGCGGTGCTTGTTGAGGAAATGTTCCGTCAGCGGGGCGATATCTTCCCGGCGTTCGCGCAACGGTGGGAGGTGGACATTGATCACGTTGAGGCGGTAGTAGAGATCCTGACGGAACGTCCCCTCCGCCACTTCCTGGATCAGATTCTTGTTCGTCGCCGCGATCACGCGCACATCGACCTTGACGGTGATTGTGCCACCGACCCGCTCGAACTCGCGCTCTTGCAGGACGCGCAGCAGCTTTTTCTGTGTCGCCAGCGTCATCTCGCCGATCTCATCGAGGAAGATCGAGCCTTTGTTCGCCTGCTCGAAGCGACCCTTGTGCTGCGCGATCGCGCCGGTGAACGAGCCTTTCTCGTGACCGAAGAGCTCGCTCTCCAGCAGCGTCTCGGGCAACGCGGCGCAATTAACCTTGATCAACGGACCGCGGCTGTACGACGAGTTCTTGTGGATCATCTCGGCGACCGATTCCTTGCCGGAGCCGGTCTCCCCGGTGATCGGCACATTGACATCCGAACGCGCCACGCGCCCGATCGTCTTGAATACTTCCATCATCGCCGGGGTGGTGCCGACGATCTGCTCCTTCGGATCGCGTTCGCCGAGTTGCGCTTGCAGCGCCTGCACCTGATTAGCGAGATCCTGCCGCTTGAAAAAGTTATTGACCGTGACCAGCACATGATTGAGGTCGAATGGCTTGGCGATGTAATCGTAGGCCCCGAGCTGGATCGCCTCGATCGCCATGTTCGCCGTGCTGTAGGCGGTCATGACGATGATCGGCAGGCCATCGCCCTGGTGCTGCGCCTCGCGCAGCACATCGAGCCCGGTTTTTTTCGGCATCCGCACGTCCATCAGGACGAGGTCGACGCGTTTCTCCGCCAGGGCCGCCTGGACTTGCAGGCCATCGGTGGCCTCGCTGATCGCGAACCCTTCGCCTTCCAGAAATTCGCGCAGAAGCTCTCGAATCGCCTCTTCGTCTTCGGCAATCAAAATGTGCGGCATGGATACTCTTGTTCTCCGTCCCTGAGTGAGGAAGATGCCAGTCCCTGCTATTGGCGAATGGATCTTCCGCCACACGTAGATAGTCCCACCATTATAGGTGTCGCCGCCGAACGTGCCAAGGCGTACGCGCGTGCCGAATCTGCCCGTGTCCATTATCCGACAGCGAAACACCTCGCAAGTTGCCCCCTCTACGTTCAAGGGGTATCCTGTCCGGGTTAATGGGTTAAATGGATGATCAATGAATGGTAGGGCGGGGTAGATGGAACGGGCGGTCACTGCGGGATCAGAAGCGGCACTTGGCCCAGGTTCGCTCACAGTACGCACGGCGGAGAGCCTATCCACGATCGTGGTCGAGTCGGGGGCGTTGGCTCGGCTCGGCGCGCTGCTCAGCGATTATCTGCCCGAGGCGCGGCGGGCCTTCGTGATCAGCGATGAGCAAGTCTGGGAGGCACATGGCGAGCGCGTCAGCGCGATCCTGACCGCGTCGGGCTTCGAGATCGTGACCACGAAGGTCCCCGCCGGGGAGGAGAGCAAATCGCTGGCGCTGGCCGGGGAACTCTACGCCTGGTTAGCCGCCGCTCGCGCCGAGCGTCGCGAGCCGATCATCGCGTTCGGGGGGGGCGTCGTTGGCGATCTGGCCGGCTTCGTCGCCGCGACGTACCTCCGGGGGGTGCCGCTCGTGCAGGTGCCGACATCGCTCCTGGCGATGGTTGATAGCAGCGTCGGCGGCAAAACGGGCGTGAACCTCCCGGCCGGCAAGAACCTCGTCGGTGCGTTCTTGCAACCCGGCCTGGTCGTCGTCGATCCGGCCCTTCTGATGACCCTCCCCCCGCGGGAGCAGCGCTCCGGCTGGGCCGAGGTGATCAAGTATGCGTTCTTCGATCGCACCGTTCCCGGCCTGACAGGGCCACCCTTGCTGCCGATCATGAGCGAGGAGGCCGACGCCCTGCGCGCACTGTCCGAACCACTCTGCTCCGGGGTGATCACCCAATGTCTGCGCATCAAGGCGGCGGTGGTCGAGCAGGATGAGCGCGAGACCGGCTTGCGCCGGGTGCTGAACCTGGGCCATACGATCGGCCACGCGATCGAGGCGGTCGCGGGCTATGGGCGTTACACGCACGGCGAGGCGGTCGCCCTCGGCACGCGCGCCGCCGCGCACCTCTCGGCACGGCGCGGCCTCTGCGATCCGGCGCTCGTCGCCCAGGTGGACACTATCTTCGATGCGTTCGGGTTACCGGCGCGGATCGAGGGTTGTAGCGCCGCCGCGTTGCTCGACCGGCTCGGCAGCGACAAGAAAGTGCGCGCGGGCCGCGTCAACTGGATCCTGCCGACCGACCCTGGCTGCGTCGAAATCCGCGACGATGTGCCGCTCACTGATGTCCGGGCCGTTCTGGCCGAACTCGGGGCCAGTTAACAGGCCGCTGTCGGTCGGGTGGGCGACATCAGGCGTAGGCCACCCAACCACGGAAGGCGAACCCGGCGTAGAACAGGCTGACGCCCGAGAAGCCTGCTTCACACAGGACCGCTTCATCCTGCTCCGGCGTGAGGATAGTCAACCGTGCGTCGATCGCCGCCTGGGCGTTCGCCGCGCGGGCGGGCGCGACGCCGGAGGCGACCGCGAAGGCGGCGTAGCGCGATAGCCACAGTGCTCGCTCGCCTTCACCCTGCGGGACGCTCAGATGCGCGATCACGAAGGGTGCGCCGGGCTTGAGGCGCCGCTTGACCTCGGCCACCAACCGTCGCCGATCTTCGAGCGCCACAAAATGCATTGTCAGGAGACAGGTCGCCGCATCGAACGGCCCTTCCGGTGCGTCATCGATGTAACCGTGGTGCAAACGCACTCGCGCGGCGAGCGGCCCCAATGTCCGCTCAGCCAGTTGCAGCATCTCGGCGGAGGGGTCGATGCCGTCGAAGGTCCAGTCCGGCTGAGCCAGGGCGAACGCGCGTAACTCCAGCCCGCCACCGGCCCCGAGCACCAGCACGCGGGCATCGTCCAGGGCGCGCTCGGCGAGCAACAACCGCGCCATCCGGTGCATGCTTTCGCATCCAGGCACGAAGCGTGGCGGTCCTTCGGCGTACCGGGCCACGGCCTCGGGATCGGAAAATGGGTCCATCCTACTCTCCTATCTATAACGGGCGTAACGCGCACTGGGGAATCGGCCACTTTATTTCATGTAACTTATGGTGTTACATGAGGGCGAAAAAGTCAAGGGCGGATCTGTCCGCACCTGCGGGGTATCGTTGTCTTGCGGCCTCTGCACATGCTTCGCGTTCTGTCCTACCGTTCTATCCTGCACCGCTCTGTCCTGCAATGGAGGTGGTGAGAACGGTGCGGCCCCGCCGCCATAATCATGCCCATCTATCCTCACATTTTTGGGCAACGGCGGCACCGGACGCGAGGGCGGCGAGCGGTTGGATTCGCCCACTCGCCCACGGCGCTGCTTTGCATCACCTTTGAGGCTGTGCTACACTGCGCCGCGACAATCCATGCATACTACTCTTATCGGGAGCGGTTGAGGGATCGGCCCTATGACGCCCGGCAACCGGCAAGCGAAGTCTCGCTGTGCAGCGGTGCCAATTCCGACAGCTTTGCGTATTGACCCACGCCAGGCTGAGAGATGAGAGTAGGGGCTTTCTTAAAGACTTTGCCCCTGCTCGCCTTGCGCGGTGCAGGGTTTTTTGTGTGATCGGCGCGCCGGTGGGGCGCATTGTAAGCGCGAGGAGATCGGGAGATACGTGAGCGTGATCGTCACCGGGTCATTGGCATTCGACCATATCATGCGTTTCCCCGGCTATTTCAAGGAGCATATCCTGCCGGATAAGATCCACATGCTCAATGTCTCGTTCCTCGTTTCGTCGCTGGAGAAGAAGCGCGGCGGCACCGGCGGGAATATCGCCTATAACGCCGCCCTCCTCGGCCTCGGGCCGCGGCTGGTGGTCACGGCGGGGCACGATGCCGCGTCATACCTCAGCGACCTGGCGTCGCTCGGCGTCGATACGAGCGCGGTCACGGTCCTCGACGACGATGTCTGCGCTTCGGCGTTCATCACCACCGATAACGCCGACAATCAGATCACCGGCTTCTATCCGGGCGCGATGAACCGCGCGGGCGAGCGTCCGCTCACCGAGTCCTTCACGGCGGACACCACGCTGGTGATCGTTTCGGCCGACTCGCTCAACGCGATGTGTCGGTATCCCGCCGAGTGCCGAGAACGCGGCATCCCCTACATCTACGATCTCGGGATGGGCTTGCCGATCCTCTCCGATCAGGATCTGATCGCGGGCTTGACCGGCGCGAAGGTGCTGATCGGCAACGACTACGAGTTGGCGCTGATCGGCCAGAAAACCGGCTTCGATCGTGCCGCCTTGCGCGAGCGTGTGGAGATTATCGTCACCACCCTCGGCGAGCACGGCGCGGAGATCGAC
>DATCMP010000690.1:0-1669 GCA_036563365.1 Thermomicrobiales bacterium | reverse complement strand
AGTTGCCTGGCAACGGCCACGCGCCCCGGCCCGGCCCGTGCGATGATCTGCGGCGCGGTCAGCGCGGCCGAGGAACGGCGCGGCAGCCCGACAATGGTCGCGCGCTTGTCGCGGTGCAGCCCGACCGCCAGCATCCCGGCGAACGGCCACCAGCGCCCAGCCCATCAGATCTCGGCCTCGCACCGGGCGAAGAGCGGCCGTTCGCCAGGGGTGTCGCCGCCGATCGAGACGCGCACGATCCCGCCGCGGCGACGGGGCCAGTTCCCCGGTTAGTGCTGGGTGTCGCGGCGTGCGCGCTTTGGCTTCACCAGTTGACCTCCAAGGTCATCCGGACGGCCCCCTCCCGCTCCGCCCAGGCGGCGAGCGCCGCGATGTCATCGAGGTCCATGAGAAACTCATCGACCAGCGGGTAGACGCCGTTCGCGTTGCGCGCGTAGCTCGCCAGGATGCAACCCACCGCCGGGTGGTGGTGCTCGACGGCACGGCGCAGCGCCAGCGCCGCCTGGGCGAGCTCCCGAGGTGTCGCCCAGGTAACGTCGTCGTCAGCCCACCCGTCGGTCTTGGCGGTCAGGAGCGCGGACGCACCGAGGTCGGCAACAGCTTGCAGGACGGCGACGTCGTCCTCCCGCTCGGCCATCCAGTTGCCCCACGCACGGTCGTCGTTGGCGAAGCCCGGCTGGCTGTGGTCCTGCTCTGCAGTGATCCCCGGCCAGTACGCGACTATCGATGCTCCCATCGCTAGCACCCGCGGATGGGGACGTCCCCGAGACCGGCGATGGCGTTCGGTAGCAGGATGACCATTGCAATATTCCCTCAGTAGGATTGGATGTACGCCTCGTCGCGCCAGATAGCCGACTCTTTTCGGGGTTGCATCGCCGGGAGCGCGTCACCGGCGGGGACTTGGCGTACCCGGCGCTCGCTTACGCCAAGTCTAACCGCCACCTCCCGGGTTGTGAATGAGTCGTTCCCCTTCGTGCTCCAACTCTACCGCCAGTGGGCAGCAAAGACAATCGACGGGTGTACCGGTACGACATCTTTATCGATCAGCCCGAGTAGAGGGGCGTGACGAAGGCAAGGCGCGACGGGGTCACTCGGTCGCGCGGAATCGCCTCCCTCGACTTGATGATCCCGGTCCTGGACCACGTCCTCGACTTCCGGCACGCCTCCGCGATCGTCCGCATCTTGCGCGACATGGGCTTCGCGCCGCGGGCGGCGTATCGGGAACGATCGGCGCGAACGGCCCCGCAGCACGCGCATCAGGTCCAGGGCCTTGCGGTTGGCGAGTGAGCCAGGAATGGTCATTGCCGCCCTCCACGCCTTCCTCGTATGACCAATACCCGTCCATCTGTCCTGGGACAAACGGCGATTTGTATCAGCCTATCTCTCCTAACGTCAACCACATCAACAAGTGGTACGTTGGAAGCAGGGAATCCAGCGGCGAATTCAGGAGCGTTGCAAATGGCGATGGCAACAGAGCGATACAGCCTTCTCATCGAGCACCTTGAGCAGAAAGCCGATCAAACACCGCGAAGTTACAAGTTTCGGGTACTACTCCTCGCGCTCTTAGGCTACGTCTATATCTTCGCGATTCTAGCAGTAATCGTCGGCATGCTCGCGGGGCTCACCATCCTCTTTATCCGCTTGCATCGCGCACCCGGCTTCTTCTTGA
>DATCMP010000680.1:0-13999 GCA_036563365.1 Thermomicrobiales bacterium | reverse complement strand
TATGACTACACAACAGCCTATGGCGGACCAGGTTCCGCCGGTATCGGAGCAGGAGGAGAGCGCCCCCACCCGCGAACTGCTGGCCCTGCCCGTCATCGTGATGGACGAGACGGTGTTGATGCCGCACATGTCGCTCCCCCTGCCGATCGAAGACGATGAAACGGCGGCGGCTATCGCGGCCTCGTCGAGCCACAATCGCCTGGTCCTGCTCCTCACCGAGCAGCCGATCCCGAATGAGGAGCGCGAGCGCGCGGCGGCTGCTGGCGACGACAACGACGAGGAATACGAGCTCTGCGAGGTCGGGATCATCGCCGAAGTCGGGCAGCAAATCACGCGCCCCGGCAACCCACCGGCGATCCTCCTCCAGGGGCAGGCGCGCGGTCGCGTCGTCAATTACGGGACCGGCCCCGGCTGCCCGCTGGCAACCGTCGAACGGCTCGACGATCCGACTGAGCGGACCGATCAGGCCGGGATCGCGATGGCGACGATCGTGGAGCAGGTCGAGACCTACCTGGGGATGATGCCGAATGTCCCCGAGGAAGTCCTGATGATGGTAAGGGGTGTCGAGGAGCCCGGTTGGCTGGCCGACCTGATCGCCTTCTCGCCCGAATTCAGCTCTGAGCAACGCCAGGAATTGCTGGAAGAGTTGGACCCGATCGCGCGCCTGAAGGCCGTCGGGATCCTCGTGCAGCGCCGCCTCGACGTGCTGACCCTCCGCCAGCAGATCCAGGCCGAGGCGCAATCGGGGATGGACAAGCAGCAACGCGAGTATTATTTGCGCGAGCAGATGCGCGCGATCCAGAAAGAACTCGGTGATACCTCGCCCGAGGCGACCGTCGCAGCGGAGATGCGCGAGAAGATCGAGGCGGCGGGGATGCCCGAGCCGGTGCAGAAAAAAGCGCTGGCACAGGCCGAGCGGTTGGAGCAGCAGCCGCCGCACTCGCCCGAGGTCGGGATCATCCGCACCTATCTGGAATGGCTGACCGAACTCCCCTGGTCGGTCGAGACCACCGACCAGTTGGCCCTCAAGAACGCCAAGAAGATCCTCGATGAGGATCACTACGGGCTCGACAAGGTTAAGGAACGGATCATCGAGTTCCTGGCGGTGCGGAAGCTCGCCGGCGACAACCTAAAAGCGCCGATCCTCTGCTTCGTCGGCCCGCCCGGGGTCGGCAAGACCAGCCTCGGCAAGTCGATCGCGCGCGCGCTCGGGCGCAAGTACGGTCGGATGGCCCTCGGCGGCGTCCACGATGAGGCGGAGATTCGCGGACATCGCCGCACCTATGTCGGCGCGATGCCGGGCCGCGTGATCAAGGCGCTGCGCGACACCGGCAGCCGCAACCCGGTCCTCGTCCTCGATGAGATCGACAAGCTCGGCGCGGATTGGCGCGGCGATCCGTCATCCGCGCTCCTCGAAGTCCTCGATCCGGAGCAGAACACGACCTTCTCCGATCATTACCTGGAAGTGCCGTTCGATCTCTCGAACGTCCTTTTCATCACCACCGCGAACCAGCTCGACCCGATCCCGGCCCCCCTGCGCGACCGGATGGAGATCATCGAGGTCAGCGGCTACACCGAGTTGGAGAAGCTGAACATCGCCCGCGACTTCCTCGGGCCGAAGCAGCTTGCGGCCAGCGGCCTGACGGCGGAACAACTCAGCTTCAGCGATGACGCTTATCTGCGGATCATCGGCTCGTACACCCGCGAATCGGGCGTGCGCGGGCTGGAGCGGGAGATCGGGGCGGTCTGCCGCAAGATGGCGCGGCGTGTCGCCGAGGCGACCGAGACGGTCGAGATAACCGCCGCCGAACTCACCGGCACCGATCTGGCGGCGGGCGAGGCGCTGCCCGCGACCGATGTGATCGCGACGATGCCGACGCCGAGCGTGCGCGTGACCGGCGAGAATCTCCACGAATTCCTCGGTATCCCGCGCTTCGAGCACGACGAGGCCGAGCAGGCCGACGAGATCGGTGTGGCGACGGGCGCGGCCTTCACCGGTGTCGGCGGCGAACTGCTCGGGATCGAAGTCCTGCTCACCGAGGGGAAGGGCGAAATCGTCCTGACCGGCCAACTCGGCGATGTGATGAAGGAATCGGCCCGCGCGGCGGTCAGCTTCGCGCGTTCGCGCGTGCTGGCGCTCGGCGTTGTTCCCGGCTTCTTCGACACCCACCAGATCCATATCCACGTCCCGGCGGGCGCGACCCCGAAAGACGGCCCCTCGGCGGGGATCACGATCGCGACGGCGCTGATCTCGGCCCTGACCAACATCCGCGTCCGCAAGGATGTGGCGATGACCGGCGAGATCACCCTGCGCGGCAAGGTGTTGCCGATCGGCGGGTTAAAAGAAAAGACCCTCGCCGCGCATCGCGCCGGGATCCACACCTTCATTCTGCCGAAGCGCAACGCCAAAGATCTGACCGAATTGCCCGAGCTCGTCCGCCAGGGGCTCAACTTCGTCCAGGTCGATCACCTCGACGAAGTCCTCACCGTGGCCCTGGTGCAAGATCCCGCGCGTACCCTTTCCGTCGTCTAAACGCCGCCGCCCACACTCAGCAGCAAAAGTGCCCCCCTCCCACTGTGGTGGGAGGGGGTACTCGCGTGCGACAGGATTACCCCCCTCACACCGCTCACTCTTCGATTTCCGTGTTTGCCGCCATGATCGCTTCCGCCACCGCCCAGACCTGGGGCAGAAACGCTTCTACCGCCGCCGCGCGCCGCAGCAAATCGGCGTGCGACGCGATCCCCAGGTCGGCGAGCAAGCGCCGGAAGCCCTCTCGAAACGGTTCGGTCAGTGCTTCCGGGGCATCCTGGGCGAAGACTTGCAGGCAACGGGAATAGGTCACGACGATCCAGAAGACCGCCTCGCGATGATCACCGCGCTCGATCAGTGTCCAACTGCCGTCGATCGCGATCGGGCGGGCCTGCTCGGTCAGGTCGGAAGCGAACGGAAAGGGCGATTGGACCACCGTTTTGGCGACATCGAAGACCGCCGTCATCATGGTCAGATGCCGCTCGACCTGCGCTCTGCTCCACCCGTCGCAACCCAGGTGCGCCAGCAACGCCTCATAGAGCGCCAACTCCCCGTAATCGGCCAAGAGTTCGCGCACCGCCAGATAGCGCTTCCTGACCGTAGGATTCTTCAATCCGGCAACCAGCGGGATGTGCGTCGTCAAGCTGGTCGAGAAAAGCCAGACGATCACCTGATCGGGGAGTTGTTGCACTTCGGCTAACAGGCGCAAGCCATCGCGAAGCTTGCCCTGCACTTGTTCGCAACGCGCGTAGACCCAGCGCCGTTTGGCATAATCGCGTGCCACGCGCGCTTGCAGAGCGGTCAACTGTCCCGTGGGGTCGGCAATGATACTCGCGGTCCGAAAGCTGCCCGCGAGATGCGAGAGGCCGAGGACCCGTTCCGGCGACTGTAACTCCGCCTGCGACAGGTAGGAGATTTCGAGCAATACCCCATGATAGCTGAGTTTTCCCGGCTTGACTGGTGGGTTCTGGTCGGAGAGCGTGACCATGATGTCGAGGTCGGATCCGGTGGGCAGCTCGGCCTCGTCCGCCAGCCAACCGGTCGAACCATGATAGAAGGCACCAGAGAAACCGGGGATCGCCCCCGTCTCCGTCAAGACCCACCGCCGCGCAATCGCTTTCGCCTCTTTGACCAGCATGGGTACCTCATCAACGAACGATCGACCTCGGATGTTGATAGGGATCGGGTGAAGGTTGCCCGAAGAGGAGCGGCGGGAGGATGAACCGATGCGATACACGATACCGCCTGGCACGGCGACCCATCCCCTCGCAAGGCGATCATCGCACAGTCGCGGCGCACGAGCCAGCGATCGGCGACGGGGCGACGCTGTCAGGAGGTCGCTGAGGGGGCACCTGGGCGATGGCGATGATCGGTCGCTTCGTCATCATACAGCTACCAGGCAGAGGCTCAGTTCTCGTCGATAGGTATCGGCACCGGCGGTTCGCCGAGATCGACGTAGTGCGCGTGACGCAACCCCTCGATCCCTCGGATCTCTTCCAGGATCGCGCGTGGCAGCGGATCATCGAGGGTGACGATCATCACCGCCTGACCACGTACCCGCTGCCGCCCCACTTGCATCGCGGCGATGTTAACACCGCGCGCGCCGAGCAAGGTGCCGACCGCCCCAATCCGCCCGGGCTGATCCTGATGCGAGATGAACAGCAATTTGCCGCCGAGGTCGAGCGACACCGCGAAGCCATCCAGCGCCAACACACGCTCCCGACCATCACCATCGACCCCACCGGTCGCCGCGTGGGTGTGTCCTTGCTCCCCCGCCGCCGTCACGCGCAGTTCAACGGTCAGCGGCTCGTCGGGCCGCGCGGCGGTGAAGCGCTCGCTGACCTGGATCCCCCGTCGCGCGGCCAACAGGCGCGCGTTGATCAGGGTCACCTGCTCGGGGATCGCGGAGGACAGGAAACCGGCCAGCGCCGCCGAGCCGATGATCGTCGGATTGATCCCGGCCAGCGCCCCTTTGAAGCCCAATTCGATCGCCTCGGCCGGGCCGTCGATCGTCGCCGACAACAATTGCCCGAGGCGCTCGGCGAGATCGAGCCACGGCTTGAGCGCGGCCAGCGCCCCTGGAGCAAGGCCCGGCAAGTTCACGGCGTTATCGACCAGTTCGCCACGCAGCGCTGCCAGGGTCGTTTCAGCCGCGACGATTCCCACCCCCTCCTGTGCCTCGGCCGAAGAGGCGGCGAGATGCGGCGTCACGACGACGTTCGGCAGGGTCAGCAACGGCGAACCGGTCGGCGGCTCCTTCTCGAAGACGTCGAGCCCCGCGCCCCCGAGATGACCGCGCACCAAGGCGTCGTAGAGCGCCACCTCATCCACCAACCCACCACGCGCACAGTTGATCAGGAACGCGCCTTGCTTCATCCGCGCCAACTCCCGCACCCCCAGGATCCCGCGCGTCTCCGGGAGCAGCGGCAGATGGAGGGTCACGACGTCGGCGCGTTCCAGCAGCGTATCGAGGGGCGCGGTCGTCGCGCCCAGCGCTTCGGCGGCGGCAGCGGAGACGTACGGATCGTAGATCAACACGTCCATCCCGAAGGCGCGGGCGCGACTCGTCACCTCGCGCCCGATCCGCCCCAGGCCGACGACGCCGAGCGTCTTCCGATAGAGTTCGCTACCGACGAACACCTTACGCTCCCACTTCCCGGCGCGCAGGCTGGCGTCGGCGCGCGCCACATGGCGCAGCAGCGACAAGGTGACGGCCAGCGTATGCTCCGCCGCCGCGATCGAGTTCGGACCAGGCGTGTTAAGGACCAAGATCCCCCGCTCGGTCGCCGCCGCCACATCGATATTGTCGGTGCCGACCCCGGCCCGCGTGACCACGCGCAAGTTCGTCCCCGCGGCCAGCACCTCGCCGGTCACTTTCGTCTCACTCCGCACGATCAGGGCATCATATGCAGGGAGGATCGCCAGCAGTTCCTCGCGCGGCAGGCCGGTGCGAACCTCGACATCGGCACCGGCGCGCAGAATCGTGACCCCGGCCTCGGCTAGCGGATCGCTGACCAGTACCTTGACCATCTCGCCTCTATCTCCTCCGACGTTCGCGTAGCCACGTTTCACCGTCGCACGGCAGAGCTTTTCGGACATGGATACGCCCGTGGTGTCTGCACCACGGGCGCGACCGGTGAGAGTATAGCAGCGCGGTAACGGGGATAGCCTCAGACTTCGCCCCTGAAGGTGTCGCAGGAGCCGACTGTACCCGATTGATAGCCGGTCAAGAACCACCTCTGCCGTTGTGCAGCCGAGCCATGCGTCCAGGACTCCGGCCGAACACGCCCCTGCGTCGCCTTCTGGATTCGATCGTCGCCGACCGCCGCCGCCGCGTCGATACCGAGCGCGATATCTTCCTGGGTTGGCGCGGTGAGGAAGCCGGTTTCCGCCGCGTGCCGCGCCCAGATGCCGGCGTAACAATCGGCCTGTAGCTCGACCCGCACCGCCGGGCTTTGCGGCCCGGTTTCGTTGCTGCTCGCCGCGTCGAGCGTCCCTTGCAGATCCTGGATATGATGACCATATTCGTGCGCGACAACATAGGCTTCGGCGAAGGGACCGCCCCGCGCGCCGAAACGCGAGCGCAACTCGTCATAGAAGCTCAGGTCGATGTAGACCTTCTTGTCGGCCGGACAGTAGAACGGCCCGACCTCCGATGAGGCGGCACCACAACCGGTCTGCGTGGAGCCGCTGTAGAGTACGGTCGCGGACTGCCGATAGGTCGCCCCCTGCCTGGCGTACTCGTCGGTCCAATAGCGCTGGATACTGTTGACATAGCCGAGGATACGACAATCCTGGCGCTGATTCGCATCCGCACCGGTGCGGCAGGTATCCGTCCCTTGCCCGCTCGTACCAGCCCCTTGCGTCGCCTGGACAGGGCGATTGCTGGTTGTCCCCCCGCCATTCAGGACTTCCAGGGGGTTCACTCCGAGCAGCAATGCCACGATAACGACGACGATGGTGATGCAGCCGCCCCCGCCGCCGATCGCCATCCCACCACCGGGAATCCGACCGCCGCCACCGCCAAAACCACCACCGCCGCCAAAACCGCCGCCGCCCCGCCGATCCTCGACCTGGGACGTATCGAGCTGTGCATCGTCCTTGAATTCCAATCTTCCCCCCTCCGGCGCACCGTGATCGCTGCATCATCGCTACCAAATACGGTATCTCGCGACGACGCCATTGCAACTCGTGTGCCGTGACTGGGGAGCGCAAATTTCCCGCAGTGTAGGGGGAGCTTCACGCGGGCGCTGTCGCTCAGGAGACGCCCCAGGCTTGACGCAGGGCATCGCAACCGGCGTCATACGCTTCGGGATCGACCGCGCGTAACGCCTCAAGGGCGCGAATCTTCTCGCGCCAGGCCGGATCGAGGCCCGCGATCGCGCCGAAGACCGAGCCCATCACTTGCCCATATGCGGTCACCACGGGTTCCATATTCGTCGGGGCGATATCAAGCAGCGTGAGAAAATCGGTGTGCATCTCGGCAAGTTCCTGTCGCTGGGGATGCATTGTTACTCCTCTTCCTTCATCCACTATCGCAAAGTTCCGTCACCTGCGCGTCCATCATATGCGCGATCGAGCGCTATGAGCGCGCGGCCATAGCGCCCGATCATAGCGCACTCACGACCGAATGTTTTCCGTAGTGGAGGAAAGCTTGTCGATGGCGAATACACAGCAACGTCCCCGGATAGCGAAACTGAAAAGCGAACAGGCCCACTCAACGGCGATCTTCCGCTCCGGTAGGGCTGTATTTCGCGAATTCGTGCGAAAGTTTGCGGTAACGATCGGGTTGGCTGGATCGGAATACGCAAATGAAAAGATGGGATCCCCTGGTTAAGGAACCCCATCTTTTCATTCATCTACCGCTGCAATAGATCGGTGGTGCCGAAGGGGGGAGTCGAACCCCCATGAGGTCTCCCTCAACGGTGTTTGAGACCGTCGTGTCTGCCATTCCACCACTTCGGCGAGGAAATGTCGCCGCATCAGTATAGGTAACGCGCGATCGTGCGTCAAGGCATGTACCGGGCAGTGATCGCAAATTCACCCCCTCCCCTGCCGCCGAGCAATCGCCGCTTTCAGAGCGAACAACGCATCTCCAACTGCTCCAATCTCGGCAAAACCTCATCGAGCGGCAAGCCTTGCGTAGCGGTATCCGCAGCGACAGCGGCGTAGAACGCGATTTCGCCGTAGCGATCGGCGATGAACAATGCCGCCTCGGTGCCGACCCCGAAGCGTACCCGGAGCTGACCATCGGTATCCACGATAATCGGCGGCATGGGTGTGTCACGAGCGGCCACGATGGGGGCGGTGACGACCAGCAGACCCTCGGCACGCTCCGCCCGCCATGAAGGGTACAGCGGGGCAACCGCCGCCGCCAATCGTTGCGCGTTCCCTACCCCGACTTCCGCGAAACAGACAACCAAGTGTTTGCGGCCTTTGAACTCACGCCGGTGGATCGTGCGACCTGTCGTCGTTTCAACGGTGAAATCGGGCAGCAATGTGCCAATCTTTGATCCCATCGGCTCCAGTGGTCTCACGGCCATCACCATCCTCCTCGACAGCCCCTCACCATCGTCCCGGTAGTACGAGGAATACACAGCACGGAGAAATGCACAGAAGGCAACGCAGCAGACCATAGCGTCGTGATTCTGTCGCGGGGAAAAGTACCGGCTGGTGAATACCTTTTAGCGCTACCTGCACGGAGAACATGGTAGCATTAGCTGGCATGATAGGACAGCGAGACGACGGTGAGGGTGCGCCAGGCGATGGGAACGACGAACAAACAGATCCGCGTCTTGGTTACCGGCGGGCAGGGGCAACTCGGACGGGCATTGGCACGACACTACGCGACCGGTGCGGGAACGGTGGCCGCGCCAGGCCGCGCCGAGCTCGATGTGACCGACCCGGCCAGTGCGCGCGCGGCGCTCGACCGCGTCTCGCCCACCTTGATCATCCACGCCGCCGCCGCGACCGATGTCGATCGCTGCGAACGCGAACCGGCCTGGGCCATCGCCCTGAATGCCGAGGGGACATGGCACCTCGCCGCCCTCGCCGGAGAACGCGACATCCCGTTCGTCTATGTCAGTACGAACTATGTTTTCGACGGTTCCAAGCCTGCCGGAGAAGCCTATGCCGAAAGCGACCCAACCGGGCCGCTGAGTGTCTACGGGCGCACGAAACTCGCGGGGGAGGAAGCGACACGGCAACTCGCGCCGCGTCATCAAATCGTCCGCACTGCCCAGGTCTACGCCGCGCAAGGCCGCAAGTTCGTGCAAACGATGCTGGGCCTCGCTGACGCGGGCAAAACGACGATCGGCGGCGTCGCCGACCAGTGGGGACAGCCAACCTATGCCGTCGATCTCGCCGCCGGGATCGCCACACTCGCCGCGACCGAAGCCTGGGGCACCTATCATCTCACCAATGCCGGGGCGTGCACCTGGGCCGATTGGGCCACGGAGATCTTTCGCCTCAGCGACCGCGCCGTGACCGTCGAGCCGATCCCGGCGGCGACCTTCAAGCGCGACGCCACCCCGCCGACGAACGGGGTGCTGCAGAATAGAGCCGCCGCCGCGCTCGGCGTCGCCCTGCCAGACTGGCGCGATGGTCTCCGCCGCTGCCTCGCTGAGATGGGCGAGCTACGGGTGGTATGAATACGGGGCGATCCGCAGCGGCACGAGCCGATCACCGCGTCGACATCCTGATCCCCACCTTCGATGGCAAGGCGCTCTTGATCGCTTGCCTCGATGCCCTACGTCGGCAGACCTATCGCGACTTCGCCGTCACGGTAATCGACGATGGCTCAACCGACGGGACGGCGGCGCTACTCGCGACGGAGTACCCCGAGGTTCGCGTCCTGCGCCATGAGCGCAACGGTGGGCTCGTCGCCGCCTGCAACGCGGGGATTGCCGCGACTGGAGCCGAACTCATCTGTCTGCTGAACAATGACACCGAGGCCGAACCGGACTGGCTCGCCGCGCTCGTCGCGGCGCTCGACGGCACCCCCGAGACCGCGTCGGCGGCGTCGAAGATGCTGCTCTTCGATCGGCGCGACACCCTCCATTCAGCCGGGGACGGCTTCACCACGACCGGCCTGCCGGTCAATCATGGCGTCTGGCGGCGCGACGAAGGGCAGTACGATCGCGGGCACGAGCCGTTCGGCCCCTGTGCCGGCGCGGCACTCTACCGCCGTGCCGCCCTACAGTCAGTCACAAGCGGCAGCACAGGGCCGCTTGACCCGGATCTGTACATGTATTGCGAAGATGTGGACCTCAACTGGCGCTTGCAGCTTGGCGGGTATCGTTGTGTCTTCGCCCCCAGCGCGCGGATCTACCACCACCTCAGCGCGACCGGTGGTGGTCCGTTCGCCTCGTATTGGGTCGGGCGCAATCTGCTCCTCGTCCTGGTCAAGGATCTCCCCCTGCCTCTCTTGAGGCGTTATTGGCCCCGGATCGTCGCGGTCTACGCGGGGCGTGCCTGGCGCGCGGCGCGCGCGTGGCGTGGGGCCGCCGCGCGCGCCACGCTGCGCGGGATGCTCGCCGCGTTCCCCGCCTTGCCGCATTTCTGGCGTAAGCGTCGCGGACAAGCGACACTCGGCAGCGCCGAACTCGCGCGGATCGAGCGGCTGCTCCTCGTACCGAACCGGCGCACCCGGCGCTGAAACGAAGCACCACCCAATAACCGCATACTGCCCCTCACTCGCCATGTCAACTCGCCGACCGAGCACCACGCGCAGCAGCTGCAACTCATTCGCAAAAAATGGTGTTTCAGGGAGTGGTGGCGATCGGCGATCGAGAGTGAAGAGAGAGGCACGATGCCCGCACAACGACCGTTCCGGTTCGGGATCATCAACGAGCAGATGGGCGACGCCGCACGTTGGGCTGCCCGCGCACGACACGCCGAAGCACTCGGCTACGCGACCTTCCTGCTGCGCGATCATTTCGTGGCCGAACCGTTCGGCGATCAGTTCGCGCCCTTCGTCGCCCTCACCGCGGCGGCGTGCGCGACCACACGATTGCGCGTCGGCACGCTCGTCTTTGGCAACGATTACCGCCATCCCGTCATCCTGGCGAAAGAAGCGGCGACACTCGATCTGCTTTCCGGCGGGCGGCTCGAACTCGGGATCGGGGCGGGCTGGCTGCGCGCGGAGTACGACGCGGCGGGGATGGCCTACGAGCCCAACGGCGTCCGCGTCGATCGACTGGCGGAAGCCCTCACCGTCATCAAGGGGCTCTTTGCCGATGGGCCGCTCACCTTCAATGGGGCGCACTATCGCGTGACCGATCTGAACAGCTTCCCGAAGCCGACACAACGCCCGGGGCCGCCGTTCCTGATCGGCGCGGGCAAGCGCCGGATGTTGCAACTCGCCGGGCAGCACGCCGACATCGTCGGCTTCCTCACCACATCGGTGGCGAGCGGCGCGCTACATGACGACCCGACCGAGCGGCTGGCGGCGGCGGTCGAGCAAAAAATCGCCTGGGTGCGCGCTGGGGCGGGTGCGCGTTTCGACACGATCGAGTTGAGCCTGATCCCCTCGATCATCATCACCGACGATCGCCAGGGGGCGACCGAGCAGTTCATCCGCGAGCACGGGTGGTCGGGCATCACCCCGGAACAGGTCTGGGCGATGCCGGCCGTCCTGATCGGCACGGTCGCGGAGATTATCGAGACGCTGCAAGTGCGCCGCGAGCGTTATGGCTTCTCGTACTACGTGATCGCCGATGCCCAAATCGATGCATGCGCCCCGCTCGTCAGCGCCCTGGCAGGCCGATGAGCGCCGGGAGCGGCGCGGCGAGCGCCCCCGACCCCCTGCTCACCGCGCTTGCCGCCGATCTCGACGGGACGTTCGAGGGGCTAGTCACCGCTTATCAGGGGCGACTCTACGGATTCGCCCTGCGCTTCTGCGGCGATCGTCGCGATGCCGAGGAGATCGCCCAGGATGCCTTCATCCGCGCGTATCGCGCCTTGCACGGGTATGATGCCGCGCGGATTCGCGAACTCGCCCTGCGACCGTGGCTCTACCAGATCACCATCAACGTCGCGCGTAACCACGCGCGCAAACGTCGCCCGCACATCACGCCGCTGGATGCCGAGCCTGGCCACGACGAAGCAACGAACCAAATCCTCGCGGATGATCGTTCGCAACGACCGGAGGCAATCGTCGAGCGCGCAGAAACCGGCGCGCTCCTCGCCAGCCTGGTGACCGATCTACCAGCCCGGTATCGCGCAGCGGTGATCCTCCGCCATATCGCCGGGTTGCCCTATCCCGAGGTCGCGGCGACGCTCGATCAACCACTCGGCACGGTCAAGGCGAATATCCACCGGGGCGTACAGCTACTCCGTATGGCGTGGCAGGAGCAAGCAGCGCAAGAGGAGGAAGTTCATGGACAACGATCATCGACAACCACGGCCAGCCTCCCGGCAATTCGTGCGCGAGTTGCGCGGCCTCGCGGAAACGGTAGCGCCAGAGGGGTTGCTCCCCGCGGTGTTGAGCGAACTCGGCCTCGCTGACGCCTATTTCTCCATCGAGAGCCCGGTTGGCCCGCTCCTGATCGCGTACAACGATCATGGGATCGCGGCGGTCGGGCGCGGCGAGGATAGGGCGGTATTCGCCGCGAACTACACGACACGCAGCGGTCGCCCGCTCAGATATACGCCGACTCCGCCGACAGCCCTCAGTCAGGTCGTCGCGCGGCGGCTCAGGGGGGAGCGGGCCGAACTCCGCTTCGATCTGCGCGGCCTCTCCGAGTTCGAGCGCGCAACATTGTTGAAGGCGACCGAGATCCCGCGCGGCGAAATCCGGCCCTACGCCTGGATCGCGCGCGAGATCGACCGGCCGGGGGCGGTACGCGCGGTCGGGTCGGCGCTCGGACGCAACCCGATCCCGTTGCTCATCCCCTGCCATCGGATCGTTCGCAGCGATGGACTCATCGGCGATTACGTCTTTGGCAACGCGATGAAGCGGGTAATCTTAAGTGCCGAAGGGCTGGTACCCGACGAGATCGAGCGGCGGGCGCGGGCGCGGATCCGCTATCATGCCAGCGATACGACCGGGATTTACTGTTTCCCCACCTGCCACAACGCGCGGCGGATCAGCGACCCGCACCTCGTCACATTCGCCTCGGATGGGGCGGCACAGGTGGCGGGCTACAGGCCCTGCAAGGTTTGCCGCCCGGCCATCGCCTCGTGACACGTCTTCATGGCGCAAATGTCGCGACTCGGTCGATGGGGTGCTCGCAGGATCCCGAAGTACTTTTGCCCGATCTCGCCCCTTCTCTTTCGGTGGTGCGGTGCTACAATACCCCGTCGTGTGGCGCCGAGGCTGGTAGAAGGGAGATCGGTAGGACGTGGGGGAGAGTCCGCAAGGGATCCGTGTGCCATATCTATCGTTGATCGTCCCGGCATACAACGAGGGCACGCGGCTTGGAACAACCCTGCGAATGATCACTGATTATCTGCTGGCACAGCCGTATACCTGGGAGTTGCTGGTCATCGACGATGGTAGCACCGATGCGACCCTCGCTCTCGCCCAGCGCTTCGCCGCCGCCCATTCGGAGCTGGCGCTCCGCGTGATCCCTAATCCGCACCGTGGGAAAGCCTATACCGTACGTACCGGCGTGATGGCAGCGCGGGGCAAGGTTGTCGGCTTTACCGACGCCGATCTCGCCACCCCGATCGATACCCTCGCCGCCGCGATCGAGCGATTCGCCGCGGGGGCCGATGTCGTGATCGGCTCGCGGGAAGGGCTCGGGGCGGTGCGCCAGGACGAGCCGACATATCGGCATCTGATGGGGCGCGTTTTCAACGGCCTGGTGCAGATCGTCGCGCTCCCCGGCATCCAGGACACGCAATGTGGCTTCAAGCTGCTTCGGGGACCGGTCGCCCACAAACTGTTCGCCGCCAGCCACCTCTACGGCGAACGGAGCGCCGTCCCTCAGGGTCCGGCGGTAACCGGCTTCGATGTGGAGATTCTTTATCTCGCCCGACGCTATGGCTATCGCATCGCCGAGGTGCCGGTCGTCTGGCAATATGTCGCGGAGAGCAAGGTCAACCCGCTTCGCGATACCCTTCGCAACCTCAACGATCTTCTGATGGTGCGCGTCAACAGTTTGCGCGGACGTTACCGCGAAACATCGGCGAGAAGCGGCGACAGTACACGCTGACACCGTCGCACTTCTCGTTCACTCTTTTTCCTGGGACTATTCGGCAGGTTCGATGGTCACACGTCGCCTCGACCGCGCGATTAACGGCCGATCATGATCTCGCGGGCGATGAGGCTACCGGTGGGATTCATCTCCCGTTGTAATTGCACTTGCAGGCCGACCGCCAGATCATTGATCGTCCCCGGATAGCCATTCGCGCGCATGATCGCCGTATCGTACACGACCAATAAACGCTCATCCGCTCGCGCACCGCCGACCGTCACCACGATCCGCCCGGATGACTGGTCGACCGCGCGGATCGTCGCCGCGA